>JAEUTM010000521.1 GCA_016788025.1 Bacteroidia bacterium | reverse complement strand
CGCAAGAAATACCGTCTTGTGAGTTGTCCTTCTTTTTAACTATATTTGTAACCTTTTATAAATTATAACGTTATAGCGTTAATCATTGCCTTAATATGAATACAAAATGGATAAAAAACCGTAGAGTGCTGGCCCTGGCGGTAGCAGCTATCTTGGTTTCGTGTTCCCAGGAACGTTCTCCGGTTACAGGCTGGACCTACAATGATCCCTCTAACGGGGGCTTTGAAAAACCACCCTATGAAGAGCAGGAAACTGGTCCCGGACTGGTGTTGATCGAGGGCGGTACGTTCACAATGGGTCGTACCGAAAACGATGTCACCTACGAATGGAACAATGTTCCCAGAAGGGTAACCGTTTCTTCATTTTACATGGATGAAACCGAGGTTAGTAACTTCTCCTATGTGGAGTATTTATACTGGACTCAGAGAGTTTTTGGACCTACATATCCTGACATTTTCTTCAAGGCACTTCCTGATACTTTGGTTTGGAGAGAAAAATTGGCTTATAACGAGCCTTACGTAGAATATTATCTTCGTCACCCAGCATACCGTGATTATCCGGTGGTGGGTGTTAACTGGTTACAGGCAAACGATTTTTGTGCATGGCGTACCGACCGTGTAAATGAGTTCCTGCTTATTCGCGAGGGTTTGTTTGAACACGTGCCTTCACCTTCAGAACAGGATTATTTCAGTACAGAAGCTTACCTGGCTGGTAAATGGCAAGGTCAGTTAAAAACGAAACTTCCTTCTTTCGACGGTCAGAATCCTGAGCGTGATGTTAGGATGGAAGATGGGATCTTTTTGCCGAAGTATCGTCTCCCGACAGAAGCTGAATGGGAATACGCTGCTTACGGTTTAATTGGAAATACAATCGGAGAGCGTATAACAGATCGTCGTATTTATCCATGGAACGGTCACGGTGTGCGTAATGCTACCGACAAATACCTGGGTCAGATCAACGCAAACTTTGTGCGCGGTGCTGGTGACTACATGGGTACTGCAGGCTTCCTGAATGATAACGCTGATGTGACAGCTCCTGTTTATAGTTACTGGCCAAACGATTATGGTCTGTATAACATGTCAGGTAACGTTTGTGAGTGGGTAATGGACGTTTATCGTCCTAACACTTTACAGGATGCTGATGAATTCCGTCCTTTCCGAGGCAACGTTTTCAATACTCAGGTAAAGGATAGCTCAACGTTAATCGGTGGATTGGGAGGAGAAACGATGACTAACACAGATGGACCGATTTATCAGAAATTTAAACATAAAGTAAATAACCCTACGCAGCATGGTACAAGTATTGACCCTGTTGAAGTAACTGACAGTGTGCTTGCGGTAATGACAAATGATCCTCAGGGTAACAATAATGCTACTCCTGAAGGTAAGTCAGATATCCCGGGCCGCGTTAAATGGAGAGAAGTTTCCAGTGCTGTTTCAACGGATAATCTGGATGAACGCAGAAACTACAAAACTTCCGACTATATCTCCTATCTTGATGGTGATGTAAATTCAAGTATCTACTACAAAGAAGGCGAAGAGGCTTATACTGATAAATCAGGAAAATTGATGTATGAGTACGCCAGAACATCCCTGATTAACGATAAGTCCCGTGTGTTTAAAGGTGGTAGCTGGAGAGATCGTGCATATTATATGGTTCCAGGTGTGAGAAGGTATCTCGATCAACGCCAGTCAAATGCATGGTTAGGTTTCCGTTGTGCGATGACCCGCGTGGGTAGTCCTGTTGGATTAGGCGGAAGCAAAAGATAATCAACTGTTAATAAGTATTACTAAACCCTTAGGTTCTTCGCCTGAGGGTTTTTTTATTTTGCAGCCTTTAAGCTTATGTCAATAAACGATCTTTATTCTGTTTTTGTAAATTCTGGTCAGAAGGTAAGTACCGACACCAGGAAGCTTGAAAAGGGCTCCATTTTTTTTGCGTTAAGGGGAGATAATTTTAATGCAAACGAATTTGCTTTAAAAGCGGTTGAGCAGGGTTGTGTTCTTGCCGTGGTGGATGAAGCGAAATTCTGTGTGGATGATCGTTTTATGCTTGTGGAAAACGTGCTTAAAACGCTCCAGGATCTTGCAAGACATCACAGACGGCAATTTACCATTCCGGTTCTGGGAATTACAGGAAGTAACGGTAAAACAACCAACAAAGAGCTTATTCATGCTGTGCTTTCAAAAAAATATAACACACTCGCAACTTTTGGTAATCTTAATAACCACATAGGTGTTCCATTAACTTTGCTGCAGCTGACTCAAGGTCACGAATTTGCCATCATAGAAATGGGGGCGAATCACCAGGGGGAGATAGACGAGTTGTGCAGAATTGCGGAGCCTGAATTTGGTTTAATTACCAATATTGGAAAGGCGCATCTCGAAGGTTTTGGAGGAATTGAAGGAGTAAAAAAGGGGAAGAGCGAGCTGTATAAATACCTTAAGGGCGTTAATGGAAAAGGCTTCGTAAATGGAGACGATGAGGTACTATACGAACTTGCATTTGAGAATGACAAGATTACATACGGATGTAAAAAACTCTACGATGTCATAGGCAAGGACTTTACTGATGGTGAAACAGTGAGTTTAAAATTCACAACCCGTTATGGGGATAAAAATTGGAGTAATCTGCCCAAAATAAACACCCAGATTATTGGTACCTATAATTTTATTAATTGCCTGGCGGCGGTTTGTGTTGGAAATTATTTTAAAGTGAGCGATTCTGACATTAAAGAAGCGCTCGAATCCTATGTGCCGAAAATGAATCGTTCGCAGTTGGTGAAAACAGCCAACAATACAATTATCCTGGATGCGTACAACGCTAATCCAAATAGCATGAAAGTGGCCATAGAGAATTTCGCAAAATATAAAGCAGACCACAAACTTGTTCTTCTTGGCGATATGTTTGAGTTGGGGCAGTTCAGTAAACAGGAACATCAAAATGTGGTGGATCTTCTGATGCAACAGAATTTTGAAGAAGTTATTCTGGTGGGTTCTGAATTTCAATCTATACAAGGGAACAATTACAGGAAATTTAAAACAACTGAAGAGTGTAAGCAGTATTTGTCACAAAAGCACTATTCTGAAAAAACCGTGTTGATCAAAGGATCCAGGGGGATGAAAATGGAAACGCTACAGGAGGTATTGTAAAGATGAGTTATTTCACGAAAAACAAACTGATAAGTTTTATCATGCTCGCCATGATAGTTGGACTTTTACTTGGCTATTTTATCAATAAATCTATAACGGAAAACGATCTGGTTTGTGAAAGTTGTTTAACGGATCGCATCGCTAACCCTGAAGTGAAAAAGCAGGTTACTGCTGCGTTGGCGAAATTTGAAGAGAAAAAAATAAAAGAATACAAAAAAGACATTGCGTCTAATTTCTCAATTCTGAGCGACATTTTTCTTCACCTGATCAAAATGATTATTGCTCCTCTTGTTTTGGCCGTTCTTGTATTGGGAGTTGCAAAGGTTGGCGATTTTAAAAGTGTTGGAAGAATTGGTCTGAAAACTCTTGTTTATTTTACCTGCGCAACACTTGTTGCCCTGGCGCTTGGCCTTTTTATCGTCAACATCTTTGAGCCTGGGAAGGTTATGCACCTTGATAAACCCGAAGTAGTTGACAGCGGAATAAAAACGACTCAACAGACCTCTAAGAACTTTATTGATCATGTGATTCCGGAGAGTATAATCAGGTCGATGGCTGCGAATGATATTCTACCTATTGTTGTTTTTGCTCTGTTTTTTGGTGTAGCAGCTGCGGCGATCGGGGATAACGGGAAGCCGATTATAAAAGCTTTTGACAGCCTTAGTCATGTGATGTTTAAGGTTACCAATTACGTTATGAATTTTGCGCCAATAGGTGTATTTGGCGCAATAACTGCGGTGGTTATTCAACAAGGACTGGATGTTTTAAGCGGCTACGCTTACCTGATTCTCTGTTTCTTCGGTGGCCTGATAGTTTTTGCGTTTGGCATCTTATTCCTTGTATGCTTGCTGTTTAAAATTAATTTCTTCAGACTTTTGAAAGATATTAAAGAACCTATTCTATTAGCCTTTAGTACGGCAAGCAGTGAAAGCGCCATGCCTAAAACCATTGAAGCACTCGAAAAGCATGGAATTAGTAACCGTATAGTGAGTTTTGTTCTTCCGCTTGGGTATTCGTTTAACCTGGATGGGAGTATTATGTACATGACATTTGCCACTGTATTTATTGCACAGAGTTATGGAATTGAAATAAGCGCAGCCGGACAAATAAAGATGATGTTGATATTATTGGTTACCAGCAAAGGAATGGCTGGCGTTCCACGAGCCTCACTGGTAGTAATTGCAGGTATGTTAACAATGTTTAAAATTCCTGTGGAGGGCCTGTTGTTGCTTTTGGCAGTCGATCAGCTGCTGGATATGGGCCGCAGCGCCACCAACGTTATCGGCAATGCGGTAGCCAGTGCAGTTGTGGCTAAATTAGAAGGCGAAAAGTTCTGAACAGGCGGTGAACAGTACCCTAAACCCTTTTTTTTGCACCTGAAAAAACACTAAATTTGCCCACTTTAAAATAAAATTAAGTGGACAAAAAATCGTTAATAGGTCTGGGTCTGATAGCAGTAATTCTCGGCGTGTGGTTGTATTTCAGCGGACCTTCCAAGGAACAAATTGAGAGGAATAAACGCATTAGGGATTCTATTGAGCTTGTCCAAAAAGAAGAGCAGGCACGTGAAGCCGCAAAACTTGCAAGCGCGGCAGCAAAAGCAGATACTTTAAAGCCTCTGCTTGCACTTAGCGATTCTGCCAAAAATTCGCTGTTAGTTGAAAATTATAAGGACTTTGCTGTTTCCGCAAATGGAAAAGAAGAAACCTTTGTTATAGAGAATGAGAACATTAGGGCAACTATCAATAGTAAGGGAGCGCAGATTGAAAAGGTAGAGTTAAAAAAATACCTGCGTGCCGAACAAAACACTCCTTTGATTTTATTTGATAAAGATTCTACCAATTTCTCCCTCAAATTAAACACTTACGACCGTTCACGAATATTCTCAACGGATAGCTTTTATTTTACGCCTGTAAAGCAAAGTTCATCCGAACTGGTTCTTAGATTACAAACTGCAAAACCTGGAAGTTACATAGACTTTACATATTCTTTAAAACCTTCGGATTTTATGGTAGACGCCTCCATTCAGTTTACTGGTATGCAGAATATTATTTCTCAATCTGAAGATCAGCTGCAACTGAACTGGAGTATGGTGTATCCAAGCCAGGAAAAAAATATTGAGCTGGAGAAAAAAGCTGCTACTGTTTATTTTAAACAGGTTGGCAACGATGTTGATTATGTAAACCCTCAAAAGGATGAACTTAAAGAGCTGCGAGATGCGGATATTAAATGGGTTTCTTACAAGCAGCAGTTTTTTAATGCAACCATTATAGCTAATAATGCATTCAGCAAAGGTGGAAGTTTTGTGAAACTTACTCAGCATCCTGAATCAGCTACTATTGTGAAGTCTGTTACAGGCGAACTTGGCATTCCTTACAATCGTGGAGCTAGCGAGAAGTTTGGCTTTAAATTCTATTTCGGCCCGAATCATTATTATACACTTAAGGGCTATGATATGGAGTTAGAAAACATTATTCCAATGGGATGGAGCATTTTCAGCTATATTAATAAATGGTTGGTTATTCCTCTATTTAACTGGCTTGACTTCATGAATATGGGCCTTGTGATTCTTATCCTAACCATTGTTGTGAAAGTTATTTTGTTACCAATAGCATATAAAACGTATATGAGTGGAGCAAAAATGCGCGTGTTGAAACCTGAGACAGATGCTCTGAATGCAAAGTTTGAGAAGAATGCAGATCCTATGAAAAAACAGCAGGAGCAGATGGCGTTGTACAGGAAGGCGGGCGTTAATCCTCTTTCAGGCTGTATCCCACTGCTGCTGCAATTTCCATTACTCATCGCCCTGTTTAATTTTGTACCCGCTGCTATAGAGTTGAGACAAAAAGGATTTTTGTGGGCGGACGATTTAAGTACTTACGATAGCATCTGGACATTCGGCCATGTGCCTTTTGTAAACTGGGCTTATGGGGATCACGTGAGTCTTTTTGCAGCTTTGATGTTTGTGAGTACGATCATTTACACTTATATGAACAGCAGCATGATGCCGCAGCAAAACAATGCGCAGATGCCGGGAATGAAATTCATGATGTATTTTATGCCTGTTATCTTCCTCGCGGTGATGAACTCTTACGCTGCCGGGTTAAGCTGGTATTATTTCCTCGCTAACATGTTTACTTTCCTTCAAAACTGGATCATTAAGAAAATAGTAAGTGACCAAAAGATAAGGGCGCAACTGGAAGCCAATATGAAGAAGCCTGTAAAGACCTCAAATTTCCAGAAACGTCTTGAAGAAATGGCTAAACAACGTCAACAACCGGTTAAGAAAAGGTAAAGTATCTGTTAATTAGCGGGTTAAAAACTTGCGTTTTGTTAAAATTTTGGAGGTAGACTATAAATTGACTTATTTTGCTCAGCGATCATGAAAATGTCTGGAAATAAATACAAAAAGATCCTGGTATCTTCATTGTTATTAATCTTAGCATTATGGATCGCCACTCCAAAAGTATTTATCCATAATTTAATGGGTCACGACCACTCGGGAGTTGAATTATCTAAAGAAACCAAGGTGAAATCTCAGTCAAACGATGATTGTGATTTCGAAAAATACAACAAACCGGTTTATTTTAGTTTGTTTAAATTCATTTGCAGTTTCATTCCTTCCAAATCCAAAACTTCAAGTAAAATTGCTGAGAAGGCCATACAGCTTTCTGGAATCTCATACGCAATTTCATTATTCAGGGGTCCTCCTGTGATGGAATAGTTCCTTTCCTTTATTTCTAAAAATTACAATCAATTTTCAAATGTTGTTTAATCTGTAGCTCACAGATTTAAATGAACGTATACAAAAAACATATTTCTATTCTTTTGCTGCTGGCCTTTTATTGGCTGTCGGTGCCCGCAAGTTTGACACACAATCTGTTTGCGGACCATGAGGACACACATTGTGAACTGGGGCACGAGGGAACAACAATAGAAATGCCGCACACCCACTGCGAAGTATTTAAGGTTCAGAGCCCGGTGTATCAGGTTCCGGAATTTGTCGTTTTAGAGTGCCCTGTTCCGGCTCTGGTATCAGTAGTTAATTCGTACCTTTCTCCTTTTCACAAAAAAGATCACCATTTCAACCTCCCCGCAAGGGCTCCACCGTTCTCTGGATTTTTTTAGACTTCTATTTAATTACACCGGAATTTTCCGGCAATTATTATTCTTTTAAAAATTTCAGATGAAAAAAAACATTTGCCTTTTTCTCGTTTTGGCTAACTATTTTATAAACGGGCAGGTAACACTTACCGGCACCATTAAGAGTAAAAAAAACAACGAAGCATTGCCCGGCGCCGTTATTTATTTTCCAGACTTAAAAAATGGGGCGGTGTCTTCGGAAAACGGATCGTACCAGATTAATAACCTTCCTTCCATAAAAACTTTGGCTCAGGTAAAATTGTTCGGTTATAAAACTATAATACAAAGTATTGATTTATCGTCTCTACAGGTCGTGGACTTTGTAATGGAAGAATCAATCATTGAAGCGGACGAGGTAGTAGTGACAGGCGTATCGAAAGCAACAGAAATAAAACGCAGTCCGGCGCCGATGACCTTGATCGACTCAAAACACCTTGAGCAGAATACCGCCACAAATATCGTAGAGGTGCTGAATAAAACGCCTGGTCTGAATGTAGTATCCAGTGGTCCGAATGTATCCAAACCAGTAATCAGAGGCCTTGCGTTTAACCGGGTATTGACTTTGTTTGATGGTATAAGGCAAGAAGGTCAGCAATGGGGGGAAGAGCATGGAGTAGAGATTGATCAGTATCTCATTGACAGGGTTGAGGTGATTAAAGGTCCCGCCAGCTTAATCTACGGTTCAGATGCACTTGCCGGTGTACTGAATTTTTTACCTTATAATCCGGTAACAGATGGAAAAATAAAAGCGAACCTCGAAACAAACTATCAAACAAACAACGGTTTGCGAGCCGCTTCGTTTTCATTGGATGGTAATCAGAAAGGAATAATTTTTGGGTTGCGAGGAACATATAAGGAAGCAAGCAATTTCAGGAACAAGTATGATGGCAGAGTGTACAACACGGGCTTTAATGAAAAGAATATCTATGGGTATGTGGGAGCAAACAGGAAGTGGGGTTATTCGCACCTTAGCTTTAGCATGTTTGACAATGAGCAGGAAATTCCTGACGGCAGCCGTGACTCGGCAAGTCGTAAATTCACAAAACAAATTACCGAAGAGGATACGATGAGGCCAGTTGTTAGCGAGGAAGAATTAAAGTCATATACAATAGACCCAGTACATCAGCGGGTTCAACATTATCGGATTTTTTCAAGTAACACCATTATTTTAAGAAAAAGCAAACTCGCCGCAAGGGTGGGTTATCAGTCTAGTATACGAAGAGAGTACGGACATCCTGATAAACCTGAGATTCCGGCATTGTACCTGCAAATGGGCACTGCGACTTACGACTTTAAATATTACCTCGCTGAAAAACGAGGTTGGGAAAGTGTTATAGGCGTGAATGGTATGTGGCAGAATAATAAAGTGGATCGGGGGACGGAATTTGTGGTTCCTGATTATAGCTTAATCGATGTTGGGCCTTTTGTTTATGTTAAAAAAAGTTTGTCGAAATGGGATATGGCATTTGGGGCACGTTACGACAGCAGGTCATTCCAGAATAAAAGCCTTTATGTGATAATGGATCCTGAAACAGGTTTTGATAAGGTTGTGAGTGACACAATTGGTGCAACGAAGTTATTTGAGAAGTATAGCCATAACTTTTCTGGTGCGTCGGGTAGTTTCGGCGCAACTTACAATGTAAACGAAAGACTCCTATTTAAGGCGAACATTGCCCGGGGTTACCGCGCGCCAAATATTTCGGAGATTTCAGCTGAGGGTGTTCATCCGGGAACAGGATATATGCAATTGGGTGATGCAAATCTTAAACCAGAGTTTAATTTACAAGAGGACCTTGCGGTGTTTTTTGAAAGCGAGCATTTATCGTTTAATGTGGAGCTCTTTAACAATATTATAACTAATTATATTTTTAATGAGAAACTTTCTTCAGCAATGGGGGAGGATTCTCTCTACATGCAAGGAGGAAATGATTATCCCGTTTTTAAGTTCAGGCAAACAAAGGCCTGGTTGTATGGAGGCGAAATAAGCATTGACATTCATCCTCACCCCCTTGACTGGTTACATTTTGAAAATTCTCTTTCACTTGTGAATGCAGAGAATCTTGGTGGACAAGGAGCTGTTATCACCGAAAACAATAGATATCTGCCATTCATTCCACCTTTACATACACACTCGGAGCTAAGAGCTGAATTCAGAAAGAAGGTCGGTCTCTTTACGAATGTATATGTGAAATTGGCCTACCAGTATTATGCGGCCCAGAATCGTGCATACCTTGAGGATGATACCGAAACAAAAACGCCATCCTATGCATTACTGGATTTAGGGGTAGGAGCTACGGCAAAAAATAAAAAAAACAAAGAGTTGTTTAGTTTTGGAGTTTTTGTAACGAACCTTAGCGATGTCGCATACCAATCGAATATGAGCAGGTTAAAGTATTTTGATAATTATCCTAACAATTATACGGGGCGCTCGGGTATTTATAGCATGGGAAGAAATTTGAGTGTTAAAATAAAAATCCCGATAAACATTAAAGGATAAATTATTTACATGATGATTGATATACTTTTTTGACTTCCGGGTTTTCAAGAACCTGGAAGGTCATAAAAGGTTCACCGAAAAGTTTGCAATAACGTTCCTGATTTTTTTGCTTGGCAATTTCAAGCGCTTTTGCAAAAAGACGCGAGTAATATTTTTCCTGAACCCGGCTTGCAAGACTGATGTACATAAACACAAGATTCTCATTTACATTTGCAGCGTTTAAATGAGGTTCTAAAAGGGTTGCTGCATAACTGTAGTCTTTGGCCCGCATAAATACGGTAGCTAGTTTGTATGCATTTTGCCAGCTCGCGTCTTTTATATTGTAGAATTTTTTAATTCTTGAAACGCATTCATCAATCAGTACCTCGGAATTAGGCAGGGTATCAACAGATTCCATAATCTTAAACTGCCATTCTATGTTAAGACCATTAACGTAATTACTGTCAAGTTTTCCGTACAGGCTGTTAATTGTCTGCTGCACTTGGTTTTGATGGTCAACGTTTCCTGCGCTGCTATCGAGTTTCAATTGACAAAAAACTTTATTGTATTGCAATACCGGATTTTCTGGTTCAAGCTGAATCAACCTGTCCATCGTTTTTTCATCTTCATCATCTATTGAGCCACTTGCGAGATACTTGTAATACACCTGGTTATTTACCAGACCTACGTTTTTAGCGTCTTCCTTTATCATCAGGCTATCATAAATAGATGGAGAGTATTTCCCCTCACTAATACGCTTACCAATAAACTCCAGTATTTTGTAAGCTTGTTTGGTGTTGTTTGCCTTTACTGCACGGTTAAAACTAACCCAGCTATACTTTTCTTCTTTATTCCCTTTAACATCATAGGTAATGTCCATGATCACCTGCGCGAAACGTTCTTTGGCAAGAATTGGCTCGAGTTCTTCCAATAATTTTTTGTCTCCGTTAATTCTTTCAATGGCTTTGTATTTTCCAAGTTTTACGATATCCGCATATTTTCCGTCTTCATTTTCCAAAAGAAAAAGTCCCCAGCTGTCTTTTGCATGTATCGTGGGGGTAATTTTATTCAGCTGCATGCCCTGCAATACAGCCATAATACTTTCCCCTCTTTTTTTCTGAAGTTGTGCATTTGCCGCTGAATCTCCTTCAATGGAAGAATACGCGTAGATATAAAGGCCATCTATAACAAAATCCGGTTCGTTAAGAGTTTTAATAAGAGGTTCTATATCGGCCTGCTTAAATTCTGATTTATTTTTTTCGAAAGGAATAATGAAGGTTACGATAGAACTTTCATTTTTTGGTTCGAAGGGAGGTTTAAGCCCTTTGCTGTTTTGTACAGGTAACAAGCCTATCGGTGTGTTACTGTCAATGTTAGCGGTTTCAGTATAACCTCTGGTTATTGTTTTACATACAGCACCGTTCTGCACAACAATTAGGTTTAATTCGTAAGAGCCTGGAATTTTCGGATCAAATTTCCCTATTTCAATTTCAATACCTTTTACCTTTCTGTTCGCTTTTTTGTCTTTTGTAATGAGTAGGTTTTTTTTAAAGATACTTTCCTTATAAATTACTTTGCTCATCACACCTTTGTTTTGAAGGTTGTTGTCAACAATATTATAATCCGGGCTCGCAATGTATTGGTTTCTCTGAACGACGTCCACCGCCAGCCCATCCTTCTCTTTTTTCAGAATGCGTCTCAGGTCCTTTGCATTTGGATAACGCAGGAAAATTTTTTCCCCCGAAACATACAAGCCCTTTTGAAGAAGATCGTAGTTTTTCCATTGTCCACATACTTTACATGTTTTAGGATCGGGACCTTTTAAGCTTTTTGATTTGTTATTAAACGGAACCTGCAGATCCTTTTTATGTGCAAGACCAGCATTATTAATATCAAATCCTCCAAAGAAAGCACTCACATACACTTTTTCACCGTCTTCATCAAGAGTTCCAACAATACCAACCTGTGTGTATTTCGGATTTAAAACAACCGGCATATCCTTTGCATCGTTTTCCCAGCGATTATAAATAACCTTAGCAACTTCACCAGTTGTGTAATCCTCCCGCCCCTTATTAATAACTGCCTTCATGGTTAACTCTTCACCTTTTTGTGTTGCGCCAACTATCTTGAGGTACTTTAATGCGTTTTTGCGATCTGTTTTTTCGGAATCATTATCAGCCATATCCTGGGAACTCATTTCAGCAGCAGCCTGGAGCATTTCAATGGTCTCAAGAGTATCTAAACCTTTGCTAAGGCGAAAACGATTAAGTTCTCTCAGGAGAATTTTGGGTAAATTTTCAGTGCGGAATTTTTCTCCCCCCAAAGA
>JAEUTM010000544.1 GCA_016788025.1 Bacteroidia bacterium | reverse complement strand
AATGCCTATCCACGGGAAATTTATTATGGCAATGAAGGCCAAAAAGGTGTTCTTCCCGTTAAACAATGCGATAACAGTGGTGAGGTTCTGATAAAAGGCGTGTCTTACCGTATTGATTTTTTGAAATAACCCGTCAAAGGCTAACGAACACATGGTTATTAAATCCAGTAGAAATTCCACTAAAAAAAGTAGATTTTTTATTGGATGGATTTTGTTAAATTAAAATAAATGTTATAAATTGCATCACTTATTGTATAATACTTAATTAAACTAAAATGAAAAGAATAGCCCTAGGTTTTTCAATTTTGCTTACAGCTGGTTTATTTGTTTTAATGGCATGTAATAAAAAGAACAATACTGTGCCCGAACAGGATACTGAGGTTCAAAGTGCGGTGCTTGCTTCATATATGAATTATGTTGCCACTGATGTAGACATGATGATCAGTTTTATGGGCGAAAACAGCTATTTAAAGCATTTTTACATGGAGTATCCAAATTCTCATCTTCCTGATGGAACCGGTACTGTAACTGCGATTCGTGGGGATACATCTGGCTCTGCAAAACAAGGATACCTTCGTATGAGTTTTAATAAAACCCGTTGTGCCGATGGCAGAAGCCGTGACGGTTCTGTGTTCTTGAATTACACGGTTGGCGATAATGATCCTAACGCTAAATATATGCATTCACCTGGCTTTTCGGGATCTGTTAAGTTTAGCGCATTCAGAATTGACAGTTTTGACGTAAACGTGGATACTTCTGACGGTGGATATTTAAAAATCAGAAATACTTTGCCTAGCGGAGTTTATGATCCTAAAAAGACAAATCTTACCTGGAGTATCGATGGTAAATTGAAGTTTACACACATTTATGATCCTCGGAAGAATATGACCTGGGAAGGTCACTTAACCAAAATTCTTGCAAACACCAGCAGTACCGCTGTGGTTGTTACTACCACTACCTCTATTAATTGGTTTAACGCAGTTATTCAGTATAAAGGAACGGTGATGGGTAAAGTGCCCGTAGCATCCGAAAACGGTGCGCTTACTCCTACGGCTTTCAACATGAATATCAATAATGTGTATCCTTTGGTAAGGGATTTTAAATGCACCCCTGATCCTATCGGAGGTGTTACCTATACTGCAGGAAATAATGCAAATACCGGAACTATGGTTGCAATACCAAATCAGCATCATCCTTTCGTTAGCGGCGTTGCTTCCTTCACAATTGGCGATCAGTATCCAAGAGAGATTTATTATGGTAATGAAGGTCATGCTTCTTTTACTCAGGGCGCTGAAGCTACACTTCCTGTTACACAGTGCGATAACACTGGAGAAGTTCTCATAAAAGGTGTTGCTTATCGCGTAGATTTCATGAAATAGGCATAAAACGAAACCAAAAGCATTAAAAAGCCGTTCCAATACCTGGGACGGCTTTTGTTTTTAAGAGTTGCCGGTTAGTAAGATTAATTTCAACAAAAGAAGCCGGGCTTTATATTAGATATATTTGTAAAAAGTCAAAAAAGTATGAAGTGTTTTAACCTAATTATCAGCTCGTTGCTGCTTGCATTTGCCTCAAAATCGCAGATTTCGATGCAAACAAACTTGCCTCCTGCTGTTAATTTGAATTCTGAAGTCACTTTTGAGGTAAAAATCAATAAAGCCAACTATACCAATTTTGCAAAATTTCAATTAGAACTACCGCAAGATGTTGTAGTTCAGGAAGTTGATAGTAAGTTGGGAAGCTTTGCATCCGAAGAAAACCGGGTTAAGATTATTTGGGTAATTGCTCCTTCTGAGTCCGAATTTTCGGTTAAGTTGAAACTAAATACAGGCGCGGTAGCAGGACAGAAGTCTTTTGTGATGAAATACTTTTACATGGATGGTGATTCGAAAAAAGATGTAGAAATGAACCCGTATTTCGTTGAATTTAAGGAAGGTCTGGCACATTCGATTACCTCTGACGCAGATTTTGTGAGCCTCAGTCCAAAAGCTGTTTTACCTCTAACCACAACTACCATAAGCATTACAGATCTTAACACAAAGAATCCGGAAGTTATAAAACAGCAAGTTGGTCAGCTTCGTCGCGATTCGAAAGATGCAAAAGTAGTTGGTGACAGGGAGAAGGCAAAAGCCGAAGAAAAGGTAAGCCAGGCTGACCTGGCTCTTGCCAACGCGGAAAAGTTAACCGACGAGAACGAAAAAAAAGCTGCTTTAGAAAAAGCAACTGCTGATAAGAAAAAGGCCGAGGAAGAGCTTGAAATTGCGAACCGGGTTTTATTGCTCGCAAAGTCACTGGATGATAACGCAAACGAGATCGAAACTATAAATAAATCGGTTAATCCTTCGGCATATGCATCAGGAGGTCAAGCGGCAGTGGTTAGTTCGGCTACAACGGCTCAGAACACCAAAACAACGTCAGGTGATAATTCGAATGATGACATTGAAAAGCTCAAATCAAAGTTTGAATCTCCCGTTGTAACGGAGACTGTCAAAACTAATCTCGATAACGCCAAATCATCCTCGAAAGCTGTTTCAGAATCAGGCCTGGTGTTTAAACTTCAACTTGGAGCCTTTTCCAAGGAACCATCCAAGTCTGACTTCAAAGCTATCGGCAAAATTGCAGTGAAAACCGAAAATGGCATGTACAAGGTGCTTTACGGTACTTTCGCATCCAAAGAAGAGGCTTTAAAAATGCGCGAACAGGTGATTGCTAAAGGATTTGATGCCTTTGTGGTTAGTTACCAGGACGGGGTAAGGGTGAAATAATACCGGAGTGTCAGCCTGTCACTAATCTGTCTTTTTTTCTCATTTTTTCATTAAAACGTGTGTTGGCACAGTTTATGAATATACCTTTGCGAAAAATTTTTGCAAACGCATAACGTAAATAAACTTAATAAATTATGGCAAAATCCAATGTAAATGTTAAGCCTTTGGCTGACAGAGTTTTAGTAGAACCAGCCCAAGCAGAGACAAAAACTGCGGGAGGGATAATCATTCCTGATACTGCGAAAGAAAAACCTATGCGCGGAAAAATCGTTGCCGTTGGAAACGGTAAACCTGACGAACCTATGACTGTAAAAGTTGGTGACATTGTACTGTATGGAAAATATGCGGGCACAGAGATCCAGGTTGAGGGTAAAGACTATTTAATTATGCGCGAAAGCGATATTTACGCAATAATCTAATTTCTGAGTTGTTGATTTTCGGAGTTTAATTATTCGGAAATTGGCAGGTCAATCAATCTAACAATCAAAAATTCTTACAATCTAAAAATAAAATTATGGCAAAAGATATAACCTTTAATACAGAAGCTCATGATGCGTTAAAACGTGGGGTTGATGCTCTGGCTAACGCTGTTAAAGTAACATTAGGACCAAAAGGGCGTAATGTGATCATCGATAAAAAATTTGGCGCTCCGCAAATTACCAAAGACGGAGTAACCGTTGCGAAAGAAATCGAACTGAGTCATCCTGTTGAGAACATGGGCGCGCAGTTACTAAAAGAAGTAGCGTCAAAAACCGCTGATGCTGCTGGTGATGGTACAACTACCGCTACAGTACTGGGTCAGGCAATTGTAACTTCTGGATTAAAGAATGTTGCTGCCGGCGCGAATCCTATGGATTTAAAGCGTGGTATTGACAAGGCTGTTGGAGTTGTTGTTGAAAATCTGAAAAAGCAATCTTCGACGATCGGAAACGATAATAAAAAAATAGAGCAGGTAGCCACTATTTCAGCGAACAATGATTCTGCGATTGGGAAACTGATTGCCGAGGCAATGGGCAAAGTGAAAAAAGAAGGTGTTATTACCGTGGAAGAGGCAAAAGGTACTGAAACAACTGTTGAAGTTGTAGAAGGTATGCAATTTGACCGTGGTTATATTTCGGCTTATTTTGTTACCAATGTTGAAAAAATGGAAGTGGTTTTTGAGAACCCACTGGTATTGATCTATGAGAAAAAGATCAGTGCTATGAAAGAGCTGTTGCCTATTCTCGAAAAAGCAGTTCAAACAGGGAAACCTCTGTTGATCATCGCGGAAGATCTTGATGGGGAGGCTCTGCAAACGCTTGTCGTGAACCGCTTGCGTGCAAACCTGAAAATTGCTGCTGTAAAAGCTCCTGGATTTGGAGATCGCAGAAAAGCTATGCTTGAAGATATAGCTATTTTGACAGGTGGAACTTTTATCAGCGAAGAACATGGTCGCAAACTTGAAGATGCTGATCTCTCAGATTTAGGACGTGCTGAAAAAATCACGATTGATAAGGATAATACCACGATTGTTGGTGGCGCTGGTAAAAAGGCAGATATTTCAAGTCGTGTTAATCAGATTAAAGCACAAATTGAAAGTACTACATCTGATTACGATAAGGAAAAGTTGCAGGAGCGCCTGGCTAAATTAGCTGGTGGTGTGGCTGTTCTTTATGTGGGTGCTGCTACAGAAGTTGAAATGAAAGAGAAAAAAGACCGCGTTGATGATGCTTTAGCTGCAACACGCGCTGCCGTGGAAGAGGGAATTGTTGCCGGAGGAGGTACAGCCTACATCCGTGCCATCCAATCTCTTGAAAAACTGAAAGGTGATAACGAAGACGAAACAACAGGTATTGCTATTGTTAAGCGTGCACTGGAAGAGCCTTTACGTCAGATCTGTGCTAACGCAGGAATTGAGGGAAGTATTGTTGTTCATAATGTTAGAGAGGGTAAAGATGATTATGGATTTAATGCCCGTACAGAAAAATATGAAAATCTAATGAAGGCAGGTGTTATTGATCCTACCAAAGTAAGTCGCGTAGCGCTTGAGAACGCTGCATCTGTTGCAGGTATGCTTTTAACTACCGATTGCGTGTTAGCTGAGAAGAAAGAAGAAAAACCAGCGATGGGTGGTGCTCCTGATATGGGCGGTATGGGTGGAATGATGTAACTCAATCCTTTATAAAATGTCAATAAAAGCTTCCTGGAAACGGGAGGCTTTTATTTTTTTGAGGCGATCTCTCGCTAAATTTGAAGACTCCTATTTATGGCAGGTAAAATCTATATTCTTCTTTTCAGTATTCTGATTTTTTCGTGCAGATACCGTCACCGGGAAAATACATTTTCGAAAGATAAATCGGGGTTTTATTATAAACTCCTGGCTTTTAACACAGATTCGGTATCCTATCAGCCGGGCCGGATAGCCTGGCTGAGCGCCACGTTCAGCACGCAGAATGATTCTGTTTTCTGGGATAGCAGGAATAATCTGAACGATGGATTTTATGTTGGGGTTGACACTCTGTTTTCAGAGAATGTTTTGAAACGTTTTGTATCGCGGTGCTCGGAACTCGATAGTGCATGTCTTTTAATACCGACAGGCTCTTTTTTTCAACAGCAGTTTCACTGCAATGCAATTCCGTTTTTCAGCGTCGACGATTCGGTTGTTAAAGTAAACCTAAGAGTAAAGAAATTAATTAATGTAAACGACTATGCGCAGATAAGCGCTAATCTCAAAGAAAAGGAGGAAACCTACATAGAATCTTTTTTTGGTTCAATGGCTGAGATGGAGCAGGCTCTGGATCCCCTTGGTTTTTATTGGGTGGAAAAACCAGTCTCAGGTAAGGCTGCTCTTGTTAAGAGTGGAGACCAGGTTACTTTGAGTTATCAGGCCTATTATCTAAATGGCCGTTTCCTGGAAAAATCACCCGACGATTTTGAGGTAATTTACGGCACCCCGGACCAGCTATTAAAAGGCCTAAATTATGCCATAAGTAGGCTTAAAGTGGGCGATAATGCAAAAATAATACTACCTTCACACCTCGCATTTGGTAAGGAAGGAAGTAGTAACGGAATAGTACCGCCATACACTGCCTTAATTTACCAGATTTGCATTAAAAACATTAAAACTGACAGTGCCCTTTGAGGGCCAATAAAGAACAAACAACAAATGAAAAAAGTAACATTACTTACAACTGTGGCTGCCGGACTTATACTGGCATCCTGCAACGATTCAAAGTTTGACGGATACACAAAAGCTGAAAACGGACTGCATTACAAATTTTTTAACCATGATGAAAATGGAGTAATGGTGCAGGAAGGCGACGGAATTACGATCGCTTATGTAATTTCAAACCAAAAAAACGATTCAGTAATCGTTGATTCTAAACAAGTAAGTTCTGACGGTTCGGGATATGTGAAGTTTGGAATGACTAAATCTTCTTTTGTTGGAAGTTTTGAAGACGGCATGATGATGATGGCCAAGGGAGACAGCGCAGCGTTTATTGTTTCAGCAGACTCTTTCTTTTTAAAGACCAATCGCCAGAACGAACTTCCAAAAGGAATTAATCCTGGAGATTTCTTAAAAGGTGTTTTCAAGATAAAGGATATCAAAACCAAAAAAGAGCTTGACGAAAACGAAAAGAAACAGAAGGCTGAAAAAGAGGCTCAGATGAAAGAAGCTGAAGGGAAAGAAAAACCTATGTATGATAAATACCTTGCAGACAACAACATCAAAGCTAAGCCTACAGCTTCTGGATTAATATATGTTGAAGTGAAAAAAGGTTCAGGACCTAGTCCTAAAGAAACGGATATTGTTAAAGTACACTATACCGGAAAATTAATGGACGGAACGGTATTTGACAGTTCTGAAGGCAAAGAACCGGTGGAATTTGCGTTGAACCAAGTTATAAAGGGGTGGACAGAAGGTTTGCAGCTTATGAAAAAAGGTGGCAAAGCGAAACTTATCCTTCCATCGTCTCTAGCTTATGGTCCGCAGGGCGGAGGTCCAATACCTCCATATTCACCACTTGTTTTTGACATAGAGTTATTAGATATTAAACCAGCCCCTGCTCAACCGGAAATGCCAGCACAAGCCGGGCACTAATCGGGAAGAAATTTAGTATTCTGATCCGAAAAACTAATCAATAATAATACGGTGCCACTTACATGGCATCATGGAGAAAAACTATATACAATGGACAAAGATTTTTTAGCAAAACAAAGCGATGGGCTATATGTGAAATTTGAAACCAGTAAAGGTGATATTTTTGCGGTTCTGGAATTTAAAAAAACGCCTATGACCGTCGCTAATTTTGTTGGGCTGGCAGAGGGAAGCATCGCAAACAATGTGAAGGGACCAGGGGTGCCTTACTACAATGGTTTAAAATTTCACAGGGTTATTCCAAATTTTATGATCCAGGGAGGTTGTCCTTCAGGAACAGGAACGGGTGGACCTGGTTACAAATTCCAGGACGAATTTGATTCTAGTTTAAAACATAAAGGTCCAGGTATTTTGAGCATGGCCAATGCAGGACCTGGAACAAACGGTTCGCAGTTTTTTATTACCCACGTTGAAACACCATGGTTGGATGGAAAACACAGCGTGTTTGGTCACGTTGTGGAAGGACTGGATGTGGTAAATAAAATTGTAGGTAACGATATCATCAACAGGGTAGTTATTCTGAGAAAAGGGGCAGAGGCGGAGGCGTTTGATGCCGCTAAGGTTTTTGAATTTGAAAAAGCAAATGTTGAAGTGAAAGCAACGGCCCGGGCTAAGGAAGAAGCCGAGGCAATGGCGAAAGCAAACGCAGAGGCTTTAAAAAGATTTGAAAAAGCACAAACAACTGCCTCGGGTTTAAAATATATTACAGAAAAAGAGGGCAAAGGCGACGCCCCAAAAGCAAGTGATAAAGTAACAGTATTTTATAGGGGAATGTTCACCAATGGAATTGAGTTTGATGGAAATATTGGCGATAAACCAATTTCTTTTGGACTTAACCAGGTTATTCCGGGATGGACAGAAGGACTTCAGCTGATGAAACCTTCCGGAAAAACGGTGTTTTATATTCCATACCAATTGGCTTATGGAGCGAATGGTTATCCAGGAGTGATTCCACCGAAAAGCGACCTTATTTTTGAAGTAGAATTAGTAAAAGTTAACTAATCTGGCCACTAATGCCATTTTTTGTAAAAGGATAAAGCAGGATACAAATTTTAAGTATCTTGGACATACAAAAACGTAAATCAACAACCATACACATGAAAAGACTAGCATTATTCATTTCTGCACTTTCCGTTTTAAGTTTTGGGGCATTTGCTCAAAAAAAAGAAAAACCGAGTAAAGCAGACAAAGAATTTTTAGAACAACAGCCTGATGGGCTCTATGCGAAAATGGAGACGAGCAAGGGAGATATTTATATGTTTCTGGAGTACAAACAAACACCAATGACGGTTGCAAATTTTGTTGGACTTGCGGAAGGTAAAATCAAAAATACCGCAAAACCTGAGGGCACTCCTTATTTTGACGGACTTATTTTCCATCGTATTATTCCAGGATTTATGATCCAGGGTGGTTGTCCCCAAGGAAACGGAACAGGTAACCCGGGTTACGCATTTGACGACGAGTTAATTCCTGGAAGTGAATTAGAAAAGAACGGATACAAGCGTGGTGTTCTTGCTATGGCAAATGCTGGTCCAAATACAAACGGAAGCCAGTTGTTTATCATGCACAAGGATTATCCTCTACCGTACAACTATGTGATTTTTGGACACGTTGTAAAAGGTCTGGAAGCAGTTGATTCAATTGCAGCGCTTCCAAGAGAAGCCTCTGATCGCCCGACAAATGTTGCTAATGCTACTATAAAGCGAGTAAGTATTTTACGCAAAGGAAAAGAAGCTGAATCTTTTGATGCTCCTAAAGTGTTTGAAGCTGAAAAAGCAAACGCTGCTGTAAGAGCTGAGGCACGTGCTAAAGCAGCTGCTGAAAAAGCAAAAGAAGAAGATGCCGCAAGAAGCCGAGCTAATGCAGAGGCTTTAAAACGTTTTGCGACAGCTAAAACAACAGCAAGCGGATTAAAGTACATTATCGAAAAAGAAGGCACAGGCGATTCACCAAAAGCAACTGATAAAGTAACCGTATTTTATAAGGGAACATTTACAGATGGCAGAATGTTCGACGGTAATTTTGGTAAAGAACCAATTAGCTTTGGGTTAAACCAGGTAATTCCAGGTTGGACTGAGGGGCTTCAATTAATGAAGCCGGGTGGAAAAGCTACTTTCTATATTCCTTACCAAATTGGTTATGGAGAAAGAGGGCATCCATCAGGAGTTATTCCTCCAAAAAGCGACCTAATCTTCGAAATTGAGCTTTTAAAAGTGAACTAAGGTAATTTAAGAAATTAATAAGCGCCGTTCCGATACTTCGGAACGGCTTTTTTTATTATCTTAGGTAAACCCAATGCCTGCTATTTTTTATTTACGATTCTTGATTGTTGGGATGCTTTTTAGCTCCTGCGCTACTATTTTTAATACAAGAAGCACCGCTTTTTATATCCGGAATCCGACGCATATAAAAATC
>JAEUTM010000511.1 GCA_016788025.1 Bacteroidia bacterium | reverse complement strand
TCTTTGGGTCGTTTTAAGATGATGGTAGAAGCTGGAAAAAAAACGGAGCTGAAAATAAAAATTCAGGGTTTCAAATCTCAGCACATCACTTTTACAGCTTTAAAAGACACCAGTCTGGATATTTTTATGACTTCTACTGAAGTCCTTCTGGATGAAATAACCGTGCAAGCTGAAAAAGAAAATACATTTGGTGTTTCACGGCTCAATAACGTTGAAGGCACAACCATTTATGCCGGCAAAAAATCAGAAGCAGTGTATGTGCAAGACCTCAATGCAAATCTCGCTGCCAATAACAGCCGGCAGGTTTTTTCAAAAATTCCGGGAATTAATGTTTTTGAAAATGATGGCAGTGGCGCCACTATTGGAATTGGCGGAAGAGGTTTAAATCCAAACAGAATTTCCAATTTTAATACACGACAGAACGGCTACGATATTTCTGCCGATGCATTGGGTTACCCGGAAAGCTACTACACACCGCCTACCGACGCCGTTGAGCGTATAGAAATACTAAGGGGTGCTGCCGGTTTGCAATTTGGAACGCAATTTGGCGGGATGATCAATTACAAGTTCAGCGAAGCCTCTACGAAAAAAATTTCAGGAGATTTCAGGCAAACCTCCGGATCGTATGGATTTATTAATTCTTTTAATAGTTTATCCGGCACAGTTAAAAAAGTTTCTTACAATACCTTTTACCAATTCAAACATTACGATGGCTGGCGAAAACGCTCGGAACTGAATAGTCACAATGCATTTGCTTCGGTAAAATACCAGTTAAATGAACGCATCTGGATTAAAGCAGAATATACTTATCTTAACTATCTGGCACAGCAACCGGGAGGTTTACTGGATAAACAATTTAATGATGATCCAGGCCAGATTACGCGTACACGTAACTGGTTTCGCGTAAAATGGAATCTCGTATCCCTGCAGGCAGATTATAAAGTAACCGAAAGAACACGAATCAGTTTAAACAGTTTTGGGCTTTATGCAGGAAGAGACGCATTGGGCGTACTAAACAGAACGGAGCGGCCAGACATTCTTTCCGAAAATCGCAACCTGTTAAGCGACGTTTACAAAAATTTTGGTGCCGAGCTGAAACTTCTGCAGCGGTATTCTTTTCTTAAGAACAACAGTCATTTTCTTATAGGCACGCGTTATTACCAGGGACATACAGATCGCAAACAAGGCGATGCGGACACAACGAACCTGGCACATTTTAATTACCTGAATCCGGATAATCTTGAAAACTCCTCTTATACCTTTCCTTCACGTAACTATGCATTTTTTGCCGAAAATATTTTTCAGCTGAATTCGAAATGGAGCGTAACACCAGGCATGCGTTATGAAATCATTAGCACTGCTTCAGAAGGATATTATCGCCTGATGAATAAAGGACTTAGTTCGGATACTATTCTCCTGGACCTTAAAGTGTATGACAACAGAATCAGCACCCGTAGTTTTCTGATCGGAGGAATTGGTACCCAGTTGAAACTGAGCAAAAGAACAGAGCTTTACGCAAACTTCAGTCAGAACTATCGTTCAATCAATTTTAACGATATGCGTATTTCAAATCCAAATTCGCAGGTTGATCCGAATCTTAAGGATGAAAGTGGATATACCGTTGACGGTGGCTTCAGAGGCTCGTTAAAAAATTTGCTGTATTTTGATGTCGGTGTGTTTATGTTGCAGTATAACAATCGCATCGGAACTGCACTGAAAGTAGATTCCAACACATTCCAGGTAGTTCGTTACCGCACAAACATAGGAAGCAGCAGGAATACCGGTGTTGAAGCTTTTGCCGAATTAGACTGGATGAAACTGGTGAACAGGCAATCGAAACATAAACTGTCAACCTTTGCAAACTTTTCATACATCAACGCGGTTTATACCAGTAAAGACAAAGCCTACAACAATAAAAAAGTTGAATACGTTCCAAATATGATTGTGAGGGCCGGGGTAAGTTATGCCTTTAAGAAATTTGGCTTTACTTACCAATATTCTTACACATCAGAACAGTACTCTGATGCTACAAATGCCAAAACTTCACCGTCAGCCATTTATGGTTTGATTCCTGCGTACAGTGTTATGGACCTTTCGGTCAACTATAGCTGGAAACAGTTTACCTGCGTTGCCGGACTAAACAATCTTGCGAATGCTACCTATTTTACACGCAGAGCTGAAGGCTACCCTGGCCCCGGAATTATTCCTGCAGACCCGATTAATTTTTACCTGACTTTAAAAGTAAAATTGTAGTGAAATAAAAAAGCCCGGCGTAAAACCAGGCTTAAGATTATTTTACCGCGAAGCTCTCACTCCATTTGGCCGGATTGGCCCGCCATTCTTCCAGGCTTTTAATATTGTTCTTATCAATATATTCCTTTTCCACAGCAGCAGTAATTAACGTATTATAATTTGTGAGCGTTTCCACGCGACATTTCGCCTTTTTAAAGTTTTGAACCGACTCATCGAAACCATAAGTGAAAATGGCAACCATGCCTTTTACTTCACATCCCTTTTCCCTGAGAGCATCCACAGCCTTCAAGCTACTTCCACCAGTGCTGATAAGGTCCTCAATAACAACCACAGACTGCCCCTTTGTAACTTCACCCTCAATCATATTGGTAAGTCCGTGCTTTTTTGCTTCACTACGCACATAAATAAAAGGGAGTCCCATTTCCTGTGCTACCAGGGCGCCAATAGCGATGCCACCTGTAGCCACGCCGGCAATTACATCCGGTTTGGCAAAATTCTCGTTAATCACATCCACAAAATGCTGACGGATGTAGGTACGGATTTTTGGATATGATAGGGTTTTACGATTATCACAGTAAATAGGCGATTTTAATCCGCTGGCCCAGGTAAAAGGCTGCTCTGGCTGCAACTTCACAGCTTTTATTTGTAACAAAAATTCAGCAACTTTATACGCGGCGTCATCAAACGAAGTCATAGACCAAAATTAAATTTTAATTAGGAGGCAAAATTACTGATTTATGAACAGAAAGATCTATTTCAACGACAAATTTATAGAGTTTATCGAACCGGGTTCGCAATCTTCGCAAAATCAGGACTTTAAATTTTTCCAATCCATTCAAAATGAAAAAGATCTGAAAAAAGCGCTTGCGGAGTTCCTGGATCCGGGGAAAACCACAAATCTTTTTGTTTACAACATTAAGTTTTCCGAGGCCTTAAGACTCTTAAAAAATGATTTTCATTATATAGAAGCGGCGGGTGGCTTTATTGAGAAACAAAACGAATTTTTATTTATTCGTCGCCATAATCGTTGGGATCTTCCAAAAGGAAAACTCGAAAAAAATGAGGGAATAAAAGAAGCGGCCGTCCGCGAATGTGAAGAAGAATGCGGTATTAAACGTTTAACTATTCTGAAGGAGCTCCCCTCAACATTCCATATATATCCCTTTAAAAATGCACACGCCTTAAAACAATCTTACTGGTTTTACATGACAACCGACTACTCCGAAAAACTTGTACCACAAGTTGAGGAGAGCATTACCGAGGTAAGGTGGTTTAGCCGTAAAGAAATTGAAAGTGAAATTCTGAA
Organism: Bacteroidia bacterium; assembly: GCA_016788025.1. Taxonomy (GTDB): domain Bacteria; phylum Bacteroidota; class Bacteroidia; order B-17B0; family Aurantibacillaceae; genus Aurantibacillus. Next base: position 5,096 of record JAEUTM010000511.1, on the reverse strand, counting down.
GGATACTTACTACACGATAAGGGATGTGACTTTGGCTGGGCTTGGATGACCTATTTCTAACACAGAGGAGGCGGATCTCGCTGATATAGAATTTAATCTGAAACCGGGTAATCTGCGTCTCCTTGAGGCAATCTGTGTAATTTTATTTTTTGTATCTTTGCCGTGCAAGTTGTTCTACCGCTGTTACGCAAGTGGCAGAGGAAAGTCCGGGCAACGCAGGGTAATCCGCCATCTGAAAAGGTGGGTACAAGAACTGAAAGGTTTTGTAACAGAAAGTGCCACAGAAAACCAGGTAGCCTCGCTTCGGTGCGGTGATAGTGAAAACGTGAGGTAAGAGCTCACGAATTAAGTCAGTGATGATTTAGTTGGGAAAACCTCGGATGTTGAAAGACCAAATAGATTGCGGTATTTAAGGCGACCCGTCTTATCCTTCGGGAGCCGCAATGGGTAGGTCGCGCAGATAAATGGTAGAATATATTGCCAGCAATGGCAACGAAACAGAACCCGGCTTACAGACTTGCTTTTAAATTAGATCTTAGAAATAAGAAGTTAGAAGTTAGATTTAAGAAGTCAGAAGTTGGATTTAAGAAGTTAGAAGTTAGATTTAAGAAGTTAGAAGTTAATCAATCTAATCTCTTAAATCTAATCTCTTTAAATCTCACTTCAATTCCTTAACCATTTCCCCGCAGATAAACTCAGCGGCTTTTCCGTCACCATAAAGTTTAGGAAATTTCAGATCAGTTTTTGAATTCAACGTTTCGAACGCTTCTTTAATTCTTTTTTCATCGGCATCGGTTACAATCGCCGCACCACACTCCACTAGTTCCACCCATTCCGTCTCCGGACGAAGGATCACGCAGGTCTTTTCAAAATAAAAGGCCTCTTTCTGCACACCACCGCTGTCGGTCATCACCATTCTGCAATTTTTCTCCAGGGAAACCATTTCCAGGAATGAAGCCGGTTCTGCTATTTTGAAATGTGGATTAGATTTTATCTCCGTATAAAGTTCCTGTTGCAGGTTTGTCTCAAGCAACTTGGAAGTTCTTGGATGCAATGGTAAAACAATATCAAGCTGATGTTTTTTAGAAATATCGTTCAGCGATTTGAACAGTGCATTTAAGCGAGTGGGTTCGTCTGTATTATTATTACGATGAATGGTAGCCAGGATAAATTTATTCTTCTCTAGTTTTAATTTTGCAAGAATGGAGGTTTTCTGTTCAGCGACTCCACTAAAATGAAGGCTATTATCGTACATCACATCCCCACAATGGTAAATTTTGGGATTATCGGCGCTGAAAGGAGCTTTAGCGTCCTTATTAAATCCTTCACGAATTAAATTATCGTAGCCGGTTTTTGTAGGAGAGAATAACAAAGTACTTACGTGATCGCACATAATGCGGTTTACTTCTTCGGGCATTACCTTACTGAACGATCTCAGTCCCGCTTCAATGTGAACGACTGGTACATGAATTTTAGACGCTGCCACAGCACCGGCCAACGTAGAATTTGTATCTCCATATAAAACAATGGCAGAAGGCTTTTCTTTCACAAGAATTTCCTCAATACCTGTAATCATTGCTGCCGTTTGTTTACCATGGCTGCCACTTCCAACATTTAAATTATAATCTGGAGCAGGAATACCAAGCTCATCAAAAAAAACCTGGCTCATATTCGCATCGTAATGTTGACCGGTGTGAACGATAATCTCTTTGATCTGCGTATTGTATTTAGTTTTAATGGCTCTGCTTAATGCAGCAGCTTTGATAATTTGCGGACGGGCACCGATGATGGTAAGAATTTTTAGCATAAAGTTTGCGTCGTTTACTGTCTGTAGGAACGAAGGCCCCAAAGATACATTTTTAGTAATAAGCTTAAATGAGGGTTAGGTGCAATTTTGCACCAAGTCCATCGTGAATAATTCTCATGAGCGTTGACAGCCTGATATCGCCAACATTATTCTCGACTCTTGAAATGTAAGACTTTGTGGTACCACATTTATCGGCCAGTTCCTGTTGGGTCATATCTCTCTTTTCCCGCATTTCCTGGATTAATACACCTAATTTGAAAGCTTCAAATTCGCTTTCGTAGGCTTCCCTCTTTTTAGTTCCTCTCTTCCCATATTGCTGGTCAAGATGTTCTGCAAATGTACGGGGTCGTTTATTTGATCTCCTTTTCATAATAGTATTTGTCCATTAGTTTTAAAGCCAATTGAATTTCTTTTCCTGGCGTTTTCTGCGTCTTTTTATGAAACCCATTCAAAAGAACTACAAGCATTCCAGCGTCAAAAAAACAAAATACCCTAAAAACATCTGTTCCAACTTCGACTCTCATTTCATACAAACCCTTTGTTCCCGTTATGTGTTTAAAAAACTTTACAGGAACTCTATCCAACGTTGCAATCAAATGGATGGTCCAGTTGAACTTTTTCTGAACCTCTGGCCTTTGACGTTCAAAGAAATCGAAATAATAATTTTTATAATAAATTATTTCTCTTTTATGCGGCTTTTCCATTACAAAGTTATCTAATTAGCTAACATTTTCCAAATCTATATCAAGCCCTGGTCTGCAAAACTGAAATATGCCTGATCGCCAATGATAATATGATCCAGGAGGGAGATCTCAAATAATTTTAAAGCTTCTTTCATTTGTTTGGTGATTTGTTTGTCTTGCTCGCTGGGCTCTACTTGTCCGCTTGGGTGATTGTGTGCCATAATTATCCCACTCGCATTGCTTTCAACCGCGCTCTTGCAAATCAGGCGAATGTCAACCACAGTGCCTGAGATTCCTCCCCTGCTGATTTGTTTTTCCTGAACCACTTGGTTTGCGCGGTTTAAGATCAGGATCCTGAATTCTTCATGCGGGAGATCAGAAAGTTGCTGCTGCAGAATTTGATATGCCACAAGGCTTGAGCTGATCTTTGGTTTCTCTCCCACTTCCGCTCCTTTCCTTCTTCTGCACAATTCGAAGGCGGCGAGAATTCCAATGGCTTTAACGGTTCCAATTCCCTTAAATTTTTTCAGTTCAGAAATGCCAAGTTTTGCAATTTGATTCATGTCGTTACCGTGTGCAGATAACATACGTTGCGCCAACTGAACCGCTGTTTCCTTAGAATTGCCTGAACCCAAAATAATTGCCAGGAGTTCTGCATCGCTAAGATTGTGACGACCAAGAGCTAATAATTTTTCGCGGGGACGATCGTCTTCCGCCAGTGATTTGATGTTTAAATGTTTGTGAGACTGTTCCATGTTGATTTTATGTCAATGTTTTATTTTCCTGCTTGTTGTTGTTTCTCTAATTTTGCGCTCTCTATGTCGCTTGTCAGATCCGAATCGTTACAAATCTTTAAGATCCGGGACTTCCGTTTGTTTATTCTTCTCAGGCTGTTTCTCACACTTGGTATCCAGATGCAGTTCAGTACCATTTATCTTCAGATATATTATGAGTACTCCAAGGATGAACTTGTGCTTGGCCTTATCGGGCTTGCGGAAGCTATTCCTTTTATCATCACGTCTTTTTTCAGCGGGCATTACGTAGATCTTATTCCAAGAAAAAAGATACTGTTAGGAGGCACTTTCCTCTTGATGCTGGGGGCTGTGTTCTTGTATTTTAATGCGCAGCCAACCGTTCGTTTTTTACATGAAGCAGGACTAACGGTTATGTTTACTGTTGTTTTTATTTTCGGTATCATCCGTTCTTTTCTTGGAGCTACTACAAATCCTTTTCTCAGCCAAATTGTGCCGCGAAAGGAATACACACATTCTGCTACCTGGAACAGCACTGCCTGGCACACGGGAGCTATACTTGGTCCTGTTTTGGCCGGCATTATTTATGGCTTCAACAACTCCTATAACGCTCAGTGGTGCCATGCTCTTGAAATAGTCTTGTTCCTCGTTTCATTATTCCTCATTTACAGAATTTCTAATCCTGGCGTTCCTGATCCAAAAGAAAAGCATGAATCCGTTTTTGAGAGCATGCGTGTGGGACTGAATTTTGTATTTAAAAACAAAATGGTTCTCAGCGCTATTTCTCTCGATCTTTTTGCCGTTCTTTTTGGTGGCGCCGTTGTGCTTATTCCTGCTTTTACCGATAAGGTGTTGGGCTTAGGTCCCGAAGCTTACGGGCTTCTCAGAACCATGCCTGCAATTGGCGCTGTGATCTCTGCATTTATCATGGCAACCTATCCGCCCGGCAAAAAGGCCGGTGTAGCCTTGATCTGGTCGGTTGTTGCTTTCGGCGTATTTACCATCTTATTTGGCCTGAGCACTAACTACTGGCTGGCTGCTGCTATGTTATTCATGACTGGCGCTTTCGACAATGTTAGTGTTGTGGTGAGGCATAGTATTTTACAGTTAATGACACCAAACAATATGCGGGGAAGAGTGAGCGCCATCAATAATATTTTTGTAGGCAGCAGTAACGAGATCGGAGCCTTTGAAAGCGGTGTTGCAGCAAAGTTCCTGGGCCTTGTACCGTCTATTGTGTTTGGAGGAGGCATGACTATTCTGGTTGTTTTTGGAGTTCATAAGATCAATCCGAAACTGAAGACGCTGAATATTAAGGAACTGACGGAAATCATATAGAGTCTTGAATCAAGAGTCAAGAGCCAGGAATCAAGAATAGATCCAAGAACCTAGAATCAAGAGCGTGGGGAAGCAAGAGGCAAGAGCTGACAAGCGACAGAATTACTTTGAGCCAAGAGCCATGAACCAAGAACCAAGTATTGAGCCAAGACTACAAGAATCAAAACTATGATTCTAACTTTTCTCTGAATGCGAATATCATTTTCTGTAAATCCGTTGTAAGATTTATACACAGTTGCAAATCCTCCAATTTACCATACCTCCTTCTTTCACAGATCAAAAGTTGTGTTTGCAATTCAAATGCGGAGGATAGCGACACAGAAACAAATTCTGCAAAATGCTTTTTCGTTCTTTTACCACATCCTTCTGCGATATTTGATGGGATCGAACAAGAACTTCTATTCATTTGATCAATTAAGTTGAATCTTTCGGCAGATGGAAGTGTTTGATTGTACTTAAAAACCAAGTCCGTTAAATCCATTGCTTTTCTCCAAATATCAAGATTCAAAAAATTAT
>JAEUTM010000509.1 GCA_016788025.1 Bacteroidia bacterium | reverse complement strand
TGACTGGTCAGGATGCGGTAAATACTGCTAAAGCATTTAACGATCGTCTGGATTTTGATGGTGTTATTTTAACCAAGCTCGATGGCGACACCCGTGGTGGTGCGGCTCTTTCTATCAAGAGCGTGGTAAACAAGCCAATTAAATTTATTGGTACTGGCGAAAAAATGGAAGCCATTGATGTGTTCTATCCTGAACGTATGGCTGACAGGATTCTGGGGATGGGCGACGTGGTAACGCTCGTGGAACGTGCACAGGAGCAATTTAATGAGGAAGAAGCGAGAAAACTCAACAAAAAAATTGCTACCAATAAATTTGACTTTGATGACTTCCTCAACCAGCTTCAGCAGATTAAAAAAATGGGGAACATTAAGGACCTTGTGGGCATGATTCCTGGCATGGGTAAGGCTATAAAAAATATGGATATTGATGATAGCGCCTTTAAAGGAATTGAAGCCATTATCTTCAGTATGACGCCCGAGGAACGTAGCAAACCGGAATTACTGAATGGCTCTCGTCGCCAAAGAATTGCTAAAGGAAGCGGACAAGGTATCCAGGAGGTAAACAAACTTTTGAAACAATTTGAAGACACCCGCAAAATGATGCGCATGATGAACGACAAAAATGCAATGGCAAAAATGATGCGCGCCATGCCGAAAGGAATGCCGGGAAGATAAATCCTGATAAGTACCCAAACTATGAAAAGAGTTTTACTATCGATTATTTTGTGCTTCATCATTTTGGTAAGCAGCGACTGTAAGAAAAAAATTGCCAAGCATCCATTTGAAATGGAAGGGGTATGGTGTTCGGACGACTTTTTATGCACAAAAATTCTGGTGATCGAAAACAACAGCCAGGGTAAGCTATTTGCAGCAGACGGTGGATTTTGTATGTCTACTTCCGAGGTAAAAGGCAAGGTGAAGTATAAAAAAGACATTCTTTATATAGATGGCAAGCGTTTCGAGATCTTCGATGGACCAAAATACGCAAGTGGAAATGATTCGATTTTAGCACCCGATGAAAATAATTTTTCGTCTGGAACTTATCGCATGAGAAAAGTACTGGCCACCATGATCATTAAGCCAAAAGGTCTGGCAACGCTTAATGAATCGTATCAGCTTTCAAAGTATATAGATTACTAGACTACCAGTAAATACGTAAACTGTCAACATTCGTTCCCATTAAATTGGGGAAGATTTCCCGACAACCTCACTGGAATAGAAATTGAAAGCTTTGTAGGATACAATAAGTATTCTGCAATGCGTACAAACTATACAACATTATTATTTACAGGTTTTCTACTTGGCTTTTCCCTGCTTCACTCGTCCTGCAAAAAAAAGATTAACGACTATCCTTTTGAAATGGAAGGTGTATGGTATTCCCCGAATGGCTATACTTGCGGGGGCCCGGTGCTGACAATCGAAAATAATGGCCATGGGCGCTGGATGGGACACAGCGGGGAGTGCGATACCCGTGATCCGCAAACCAGCGGAAAAGTGAAGTACAGAAAAGATATCCTCTACGTGGGTGATAAGAGTTTCACTATTCTCGAAAAACCAGAAGCCTTATCGCAAAACGACTCTATCGTTGCGCCCTTCGCCGATGACCTTTCGAGCAAAACGCTTAGAAAATATCTGGTCCTGGCAAAAATGACCATTCAAAAAC
>JAEUTM010000513.1 GCA_016788025.1 Bacteroidia bacterium | reverse complement strand
ATTCACTCACTTGTTAATCCAATCGATGGATATTTTCCAGATAATGCAAATACAATTTTTCCAACGAACGATTCATTATGGTTTAAAGGAGTGTTTGTAAAACCAAGTCCAAATACTCTTAAAACCACATGGGATGTGAATTCTGGGGTTATTGCCACAAATAAAGACTCGGTGATGGTTCCTGACTTTTTTCTTATGCAGGGAAGTAACCTGGTAACCCTCACTGTGACGGACACCACTAAACTTTCGCAGGATACTTCTCACGCGAATGACCACATCTATTCTGTTTCCTGGGTAGTAAATTATTCAACGGTGGGAATAAAAGAAGTAAAATCGAAACTTGAACTTTCTTTATTTCCGAATCCTGCAAATGAAGTACTGAATATTAAATATAATCTGAAAGAAGAATCAGGAATCGGAATTTCGATTATCGATATGAATGGAAAAGTTATCGTTCGCGAAAAACCTTACCGGGCCAAGCCGGGCGCTTATGAAAACAGTATCGATGTTCGTTCACTGGTACCAGGAAATTACATAGTATCCATTAAACTCGATCAACATACCATTAATCAAAACATTATCATAGTTAAATAAATTTATGCTTCAATTAAATTACATCCGAGACAACAAGGAAGAGGTTTTAAAACGCTTGGCAATCCGCAATTTAAAAGACGCGGAAAGCACAATAAATTCAATTATCGAACTGGATAACTCCCGCAAAGCAGCTCAAAAACAAGCCGATGATACCAAAGCGGAGGCAAATACCATTGCACGCCAGATTGGCGACCTTATGAAGTCCGGGAAAAAGGAGGAAGCGGAGAAGATGAAGCTAAGAACCGGGGAACTCAAAAACACGGAGAAAGAACTGGATGAGAAACTTAAAGCCATCGAATCAGAAGTTCATAAATTATTACTAACGGTTCCTAACACTCCGCACCTTTCCATTCCAAACGGGAAGAGTTCAGAGGACAACCAGGTGGTAATGGAACATGGAAACAAACCAAGTCTTCATGCAGGCGCAAAGCCGCATTGGGAGTTGACGACCCAATACGATATTATTGATTTTGAACTGGGTGTAAAATTAACTGGTGCAGGTTTTCCTGTATACAAAGGAAAAGGTGCGCGTCTTCAAAGGGCTTTAATTAATTTTTTCCTTGACAGAGCCATTGCAAAGGGTTATAACGAAGTTCAGCCTCCAATACTGGTAAACGAAGACAGTGGATATGGAACAGGTCAGTTACCAGACAAGGAGGGACAGATGTATCATGCGACTGTAGATAATTTATACCTGATTCCAACTGCAGAAGTACCAGTGACGAATATTTACCGGGATGTTATTTTAAAGGAAAGTGATTTCCCAATTAAGAATTGTGGATATACTCCTTGTTTCAGGAGAGAAGCTGGAAGTTACGGGAAAGACGTGCGCGGATTAAACCGTTTGCACCAGTTTGATAAAGTAGAGATCGTTCAGATTGTTCATCCGCAGAAAAGTTACGAAGTGCTGGAGGATATGAAAGACTATGTAGCAAGCTTACTTAAAGAACTTGAATTGCCGTTCAGGGTGTTAAAACTGTGCGGAGGTGACATGGGCTTTGCAAGTGCATGGACCTATGACCTGGAGGTTTGGAGCGCAGCACAGCAACGCTGGCTTGAGGTAAGCAGTGTAAGTAATTTTGAAACCTTTCAGACCAACCGCTTAAAATGCCGGTTTAAAGACGAAAAAGGAAAAACTCAACTGGCGCACAGTTTAAATGGAAGTGCTTTGGCTTTACCACGAATTGTGGCAGCTTTGCTCGAAAACAACCAAACTGAAAAAGGAATTAAATTGCCGAAAGTACTGGTTCCTTACTGTGGATTCGAAATGATCGACTAATGAAAGTTCTGCTTCATAGCATTTTTCTTTTGATGTTGGCTATTTTTTTTAGCGAATGCCATAAAAACAATGTTTATGAAGAAAAGAGCCGCAGTCTTGACAGTCTTAGCGGTGTTGTGAATTCTGCACTGCGGAGTTTTGAAAAGAATGTGGATTCAGTGGTGTTGGAGAAGTCTCTTCTAAGATTTCAATATTACCGTGAATTTATACAGCAAAACATAAACGACACGCTCAATAAACCAGAGGCGGATAATCTACGACGTTTTTACTCCTCGGGAAAGAGCCTGACAGATTTTGCAAGCAACCGGAAGCTTGTTATACAACGGTTAAATTTGCTGAACGATCAATTGACCAACCTCTCAAAGGATGTAAAAGAAAAATTGGTTGAACCGGAGAGACTTGTTAAGTATGCCGCTAACGAATATTTAGAAGTTGGAAAAGCAACGGATCTTGCAGACGCTCAACAAAAAGTATATCAGGTAAACCAGGAGGAGTTTAAGAATGCCTTGAAGGGCGTCGAAAACCTTATCAGAAGCAGGAACAACGGAGAATTGCCCGTAATAATAAAAGATACAGTCTCTTTATAATGGCTATTGGTTTTCAAAATCAGGAAATTGAATTTAAATTGAAGGAAGTTCTCAGGCTAAAAAACTGGATAAAAAAAGTAATTGCAAACGAAGGTAAGAAGCCGGGCCAGTTGAATTTTGTATATACTTCCGATGAGGAACTTTTTAAGATCAATGTAAAATTTCTTAATCACCATACTTACACGGACATTATCACTTTCGATTATTGTGAAGGCAAAATGGTTCAGGGGGATATTATGATAAGTGTAGACCGGGTGAAGGAAAATGCACAAAAATTTAAAGTTGAATTTGAACAGGAGCTGCGCCGGGTTATGATACATGGCGTGCTACATCTTTGTGGATATAAAGACAAAAGCGAAAAGGATTCAATAAAAATGCGAGCGAAAGAAAATCAGGCGCTTAAAATTTTCTAAAACACTCATTGCCCAGTTGAAGAATTCGTAGAGCTTGTTGAGTTTATTAGGCTAAACGTAATTGGGTAGGTGGTTTTATAACGTACCAATTTTCCTCCCAGAAAAGCCGGTTGCCATCGTGTGAGTTTTATCAATCTGATCGCTTCCTCTGTACATCCGCCATTCACGCCTTGTTTAGCAACAATGTTGGTTACATAGCCATTTGTTTCCACTACAAATTCCAGAACCACGGTGCCCTGGATGGATTTTTCAACGGCTAAAGTAGGGTATTCTATTTCTGAAACCACAAAATTGTTCAGGCCCTCTTCTCCGTTTTTATAATAATCGGGAGATTGTTCGGCTTTTATATGCACAACATAGGAACTATCGGCCGGGAGACCTCTTTTTACGGTAAACTTGTTTTTTTGTTTGAATAGTTTGTTATACCTCTCTGTGCTAATGTTGTAAGTAATGAAATAGGTTGTTTTAGGAAGGTGAGAGGGGGCGGGACGGTATTTCATGAATTTTAAAAGACGCTCGGTTTCTTTACGAATAGAACTGTGAAGACCATAATCAAATTCCGTGTCAATGGCATTTCCGGCAGAATCCAGGTGGAAGTAAACAGTAACCTGTTGGTTGAAATAAGGCGTAAGAAGAGTTTTTGGTAATGTCAATTGGGTTTGAATAACCTGCTCGATCTGTTCTTTTCCTCCAATGGGCATGGCTTCTATATCACCATGAGCATTGATATTCTGTGAAACAGAAACCGCTGAGACAAAAACGAATAGCTGTAAAAGAATGATTCTGATCATAGTATAAAGTTAAAAAAATATTCAGGTTTTGAAAGTAATTTAACAGGGTAGGCTGTGGGTTCTTAAAACCGAAGTTCGAGGCCAAAAGTAAAACCTTGTTTGAGGTTGTCGTAAGCGGAGTACCCTAAGACGTAGTCAAACCTTATAACCCGGAAAATTTTTTCAATTCCAAAATTCACTTCGTAATAATAATCCAGTTTGTTGCTGCTTAATGCATGAATTCCTATGAGCTCCTGCATATTCGATTTTTTAAGTAATGGAATCCTGCCAAATAACAATCCCTGAAAATGATGCTCTGCATGTGCCTCCGCGAACCAGCGATCGGCACTGAAGGTGTAGTAGGGCAGGAGCCTAAAGCTACTGAGGTAATCGTTGGTATTGAAGATGGTTTGGTTTCCAAGAAAATATTTGAAATCCATAAAATATAATTTTTTCGTATCCAGGAACCCTCCGCCCCTAATACGATAACCAAGTCGTCCAAGGAGTCCCAGCTTAATTTGGTCAGAAACTGTTGCGCTCAGAAGATCATAATCGGCTGTTGTATTTAAAACCGGGAATGCCCTTTTATAGGTTATGTTTAAACGGGGGTACTTGCTTCCGGTTATCACCTTTTGGTTTGGAAGCGTATGAAATTTCTGCCGGAACCTGAACGTAAAACTAAATTCAGCGGTAAATGCACGATTAGTAGTAAACATAGAATCGTGCGTAAAGGCATTGCGAGGATCGTTGCTGGTGAAGAGTTTACTTTTGTCATCAATAAACAATACGTCACTCGTATTCCGCAAAGGGTCGCGTTGCATGTATCTTACCAGTGAAGAGAAGAAGACTCCATTATAGAGTTCAGTAAAATAATTTCCTTCAATTCCGGTTTCTTTGAACATTTTCATAAAGTTCTCATTGAGGAACAAGGAGTACAATGAATTTACAATTGGCGAAATAGGATCGAGTTGATTGTATTGTTCAGCGATCGATTTTACCTTTAAGCCATAACTTGTAAATTTTTTAGGTTTATAGAGATAGTTGAATCCGAGTTCGCCTCCCCAAAGTTCGTTTGAAAAACCATAACGTACTTTGCCGGCCACGTCAAACTTCCTGAAGTCTTCGAAATTTTTATTGAGGTTAAATTTGTAGCTTAGGTTTAAGCCTTCCACGGTATTGTATTGCACACCGTCTGTGATCAAACCCGGCAGGGAAATAAAAAGATTATTCTTAGTTCTCTGGTAATCATACCCGAGAAAAAAATCGCGAAGTTTTACACGATTTCTTACGGCGTCTGCCGAATCTCTGTAACGATCGGTACGCCTTATCTTCTCGATGCTGTCTTTTTCGTGGTAGTCCCTAATTTCTTCACTAGTAAGAGGGACTGCCCTAATACTGCTCCAGTAAGCGCTGTCTTTTTTATTTGCCTGCTCGTCTACTTTAAGTACTTCATTCTTAAAGAACTCTTTTGACAGGGAAGGAT
>JAEUTM010000506.1 GCA_016788025.1 Bacteroidia bacterium | reverse complement strand
TCTATTGCTTCCTTTGTTCTTCTTTTTGAATAATGAAGATTCCCGGGCTGGCGGTATCTCGAAGATTAGACAAATATCTTTCCAAACTAAAGGGAAAACAAAAATCTCCCGGTCGTTTAATAATAAAACAGTTAACGATGATGGAGATCAGGAATCTTCCCGTAAAAGAAACAAGAAGCCAAAATGTACACAAGTTCTGGCCGTTTTTATTACATCGAGGTTTGTTTTAAATCGTTGTTATTTCGAGGAGATATCACTTCTTAAAGAAAAGAAGTTTATCCACGTTTTTCATAATTTCTATTTTAGTAAGAGGGGTCCGCCCTCTATGTTTCTTTTGAAACAGCCTGCCTGATTATAGTCCCAACGGCAAAAGTCCAATAAAGATAAATTAACTGTTCTGACACGAAGTCTTTGTACTTCCGTGCTATCCCTATTTAAAAGAATTAACAACTGACTTTATATATGAATATAACAAACAACTTCATACTGGTATCGGTTTTATCGTTAGCGTCATGTGGAAGCATCAGCATAAAACAGAAATCCACCGGCACCTTCCCTGTAACCAGCCCGATTTACATCGATACCCTTTATACCACTGATTATGTAGCCGATATTAACTCCGTACAAAACATTGAGCTTCGGGCCAGAGTGAAAGGCTATATTGAAGGAATATATGTGGATGAAGGTCAGTTTGTGCATTCTGGTCAGATACTGTTCAAAATTGGTGGTCAACTTTATAAAGAGGAACTTTTAAAAGCTAACGCAATGGTAAAAAGTGCGATAGCCGATGCAAAAGCGGCCGAACTGGATGTTCAAAGCATAAGTATACTTGTTGAAAAGAAAATAGTTTCCGAAAGTCAGTTGGAAATGGCGAAGGCAAAACTGGAAGCTCTTAATGCTAAGATTGAGGAAGTGCAATCTTATGAAGCAAGCGCGAGACAACGGCTATCATTTACAGAAATAAAAGCGCCTTTTGATGGTTTCATAAACAGAATTCCATACAAAATAGGAAGCCTTATCGACGAAGGGACACTTTTAACGAGTTTGTCAGACAACAGTGAAGTGTTCGCTTACTTTCATATTTCGGAGCGGGAGTATCTTGACTTTGCCGTTCATTTAAAAGATTCTTCCCGTAGGAATGACGTGAGTCTTCTTTTAGCAAACAACACGGTTCACCCTTACAAGGGCAGTATCGAAACTATAGAGGGTGAGTTCGATAACAGCACAGGTAGTATTGCCCTTCGTGCAAGGTTTCCTAACAAAGAGCGCATATTGAAACATGGCTCAAGTGGTAAAGTTCGGATAGAAAGGGTCGTAAAACATGCATTGGTGATTCCTCAAAAATCAACTTTCGAAATACAAGACAGGATGTTTGTTTTTGTAGTTGACACCAACGGTATCGTAAAAATGACAGCCATTGTTCCTCAGCAGCGGATCGCTCATCTGTATGCTGTCCGGTCGGGGCTGACACAACATGACAGGATCATTTACGAAGGTATCCAGGATGTTAAAGACGGAATGAAGATTAACGGAGCCCCAACCTCTATGAGAGAGATTTTGAAAGAACTACACAGACAATAAAAGTAATAAAATGATGTTTCGTATTTTTATAAACAGGCCTGTCTTATCTATAGTTATTTCACTGCTAACCGTGCTTTTAGGTGTTTTGGCAGCCGCACAATTGCCGGTCACTCAATTTCCTGAAATAGAACCACCTTCCGTAACGGTTACCACTAAGTATACCGGAGCAAATGCCGAAGTATGCGCGAAGGCGGTAGTAACTCCGTTAGAACGTTCTATTAACGGCGTTCCGGGAATGAATTATATGACCTCCGTTTCCGGTAACGATGGTACAAGTATTATCCAGGTATATTTCGAATCTGGCGTTGATCCCGACTTAGCAGCAGTAAACGTACAGAATCGTGTGAACACCGTTTTGGATGAACTTCCTGAAGAGGTGATTAAAGCTGGTGTTGTTACCGAAAAAGAAGTAAACAGCATGTTGCTCTATATTAACCTTGTAAGCTCTGATACCAGCGTCGGTGAAAAGTTCATATATAATTTCGCTGATATTAACGTGCTGGCTGAATTAAAACGTATTGACGGTGTTGGATTTGCGGACATAATGGGGTCCAGGGAATATGCCATGAGGATATGGTTAAAGCCCGATAGAATGACCACTTATAATGTTTCCGCTGATGACATAATAGAGGCGCTTAAAAAACAGAATGTAGAGGCAGCACCGGGTAAGGTGGGCGAAAGTTCCGGTAAACATGCGCAATCCCTTCAATATGTACTTCGTTATTCGGGGAAGTTTATCAGTGAAGAACAATATTCAAATATTGTTGTAAGAGCCGATAAATCGGGGAAAATGCTGCGATTAAAAGATGTCGCCGACGTAGAGTTTGGTTCGTTGGATTATGATGTCCTGTCTAAAGAAGATGGGAGACCTTCGGCAGCAATTATGCTGAAGCAAAGGCCGGGGTCAAATGCAAGTGAAGTAATAAGCAACGTGAAAGCAAAAATGGAAGAGCTTAAAAGCGCTACTTTTCCACCGGGAATGAAATATACGTTAAGTTATGACGTATCCAGATTTTTAGATGCTTCAATGGATGAGGTATTAAAAACCTTGCTCGAAGCGTTTTTTCTTGTTGCGCTTGTTGTGTTCATTTTCCTTCAGGATGTTCGCTCAACAATTATTCCGGCTCTTGCAGTGCCTGTTTCACTTGTGGGTACTTTTCTCTTCATGCAATTATTTGGGTTTTCTATTAACTTATTAACGCTTTTTGCGCTAGTGCTGTCAATTGGAATTGTGGTAGACAATG
>JAEUTM010000505.1 GCA_016788025.1 Bacteroidia bacterium | reverse complement strand
GAGCTGTAAAGTAGGTAGAATCAAGCTCGGCATCCGTTACTGCGCCTCCGGTTCCATCGATACATACATTAATATCTCCTGAGCCAGAGAACAAGGTATCATTACGATAGGTTTTAATACGGTAATAATCAGTATTTGCATCCACTTTATCTTTTGCGTAAAGTGAACAGAAATAGAATGGTTCTGTTGGAGGACCACCAAAACCATTTTCACCATCAAAGTATTCACGGCCAATACTGTCTATTTTTGCTGTACGTTTCTGAGTTGCGAGTGCCGTATATACAAATCCATCGATTGTCACATTCAGCTCGTATTGATGATTCAATCTTGCGATGGTATCACCAAGCGTAAGCGTGTTATACACGTAATTACCATCTCCCTCATACCCAAAAACATAATCTTTTCCAGCGGTTAAGTCTTTTAAAATAACTGTTGCTTTAGGCACGGGTGGTGCAACCCGGTTACTGAAATAACTGTCGTTGGTAGTTACGCGGATCGTTTGTTTGCCCTGCAGGTTGTCTACAAATGCATCAATCACATAAAGTTTTGATCCTTCGTCGAGTTTAATCTGCACCACATCTTCGCAGGAAGATAAAAATGCTACTGCTAAAACCGGGATGATGTATTTAAAAATCGTTTTCATATCTCTCTTCAATATCTTAGAATTTAAAATTATATGTTAATGCTGGTACTACGGAGCCGATCATAGAGAAACGTACCGCTTCCGTTTGGTTTGGTTCTCCTTGTTTGGTTCTGAAATAAATACTGAAAGCATTTCTCCTGTTATACACGTTGTAAACACTGATGGTAAGGTTCTGCCTGAAATCGCCATCTTTCATTTTACCCAAACCAATGGTTAAACCCAAATCTAACCTATGGTAAGGTGTTACACGATAATTATTACGGATACCATCGGTATTATAAGGAATGTTTAAATCCTGCACCTGGATCTTTGAGTTCGGGAAGGTTGCAGGAACACCAGTGAGGTACACAAAATTCGCCGAGATGTTCAGACGTTTGGTGATGTCATAATTCGCACTTGTATTTAAAACATGTGTACGATCGTAACGGCTCATGAACCAATCGTCGTTGCTGATTCCTCTTACAAGACGTTCTGTTCTGCTGAGTGTATAACTGATCCATCCCTGTAATTTTCCTTTTGATTTCTTGATGTAAAGCTCCATTCCGTATGCTTTACCTAAACCTTGTAACAATTGCGCTTCCACTTGTGGATTGATAAACAAGTCTGCATTATCTACATAATCCAATTGGTTTTGCATGTATTTGTAATATACTTCGAGTGAAGTCTCATACATATTGTCCTTAAAGTTTCTGAAGTACCCTACACTTCCCTGGTCGGCAATAAGAGGTTTTAAATTGTTGGTGGCGATTGTGTAAACATCCAGTGGTGTACTGGCTGCTGTGTTACTGATCAGCTGAATGTATTGTGCCATGCGGTTATAACTTGCTTTCACTGAACTGGATTTGCTCAACACATAATTTGCTGCTAAACGCGGTTCAGGAGTAATGTATTTTTGCATGGATTTTCCGGAAGCATACTCTTTCGAATGGTCGAAAGGCAATGCGGTATTTGGAACTGTATCACGGAAGAAATAAGCGGTGCCCTTTCCAACATAATCATACATACTAACACGAAGACCATATTCGACCGTAAAGTTTTGCGTAAACTTTTGTTCGTTTCCTATGTATGCAGAATACTCAACTCCATAACGTTTGTCGGACTTAAACGAAACTGTTCCATTTTCAAACGTACCGGTAGCATCATAAGGCAGGAAGTCGTACATTAAAGCCTGTGCACCAAAACGAATGGTATTGCGGGTATTGTGATAATAAATGAAATCAGGTTTCAGACTGTAATTAATAATATTACTTTTCCATTTGAAACCTTGTCCGTTTGGTGTTGAAAATTCAAGGTAATAATCATAGTTGCTGTAAAAAGCGGTGGTATTCATAAATAACTTCTTGTTAAATATATGGTTCCAGCGGGCTGTGGTAGTCGCATTTCCCCAATCGAATTTAAAAACACTCACGCCAAACACATCACGACCAAGGTAACCGCTTACAAACACCGTGTTTTTATCGTTAATGCGCCAATTAACTTTTGCAGTAAGATCGTAGAAGTAAAACTTAGCTTTCTTTAAAGGATTACTTTCTTTTACAAAGGGTTTTACTAAGGCATCAATATAACTTCTGCGTGCCGCAATGATAAAACTTGCTTTATCTTTTTTGATGGGCGCCTCAATGGCCACGCGACTAAAAATGGTACCAATTCCACCCTGCACGGCTGTTTTTTTACTGTTCCCTTCTTTCATGCGTACATCCAGGATAGAAGAAACGCGACCACCATACTGAGAAGGAATTCCGCCTTTGATCAGCTTTACGTCTTTTACCGCATCGGGATTAAATACAGAGAAAAATCCGAACAAGTGAGCGGAATTGTAAACCGGAGCTTCATCCAGAAGAATCAAATTCTGATCAATATTTCCACCACGCACGTTAAATCCTGTAGCACCTTCGCCCACTGTAGTAACACCAGGCAATAACTGAATGGCGCGAACCACATCAACTTCACCCATTAATGCGGGAATCTTATTTATTTGCTTTATGTCAAGCTTTGCCACGCTCATTTCAACACTTTTTACGTTTTTGTCGGCGGCTTCACCAGTAATTACAACTTCTTCAAGGTCTTTTCCTTCTTCGGATAATTCAAAAGGTTTAGTTATACTTTTTTGAAGATCAATCACAAAGGTGAATGTTTGGTAGCCAATGAGACTTACGCCAAGCGTATGCGTTCCTTTGGGAAGCGTTAGAGAATAAAAGCCATATTCATTGGCTGCGGCTCCAACATTAGAACCCACTTTATAGATACTGGCACCGATGAGAGATTCTCCGTTCTTTGAGTCTTTAATGTAGCCGCTGATGGTTGCTTTTCCTTCGGATCCTTCGGGTTTATCCTGGCCGAAAGCCGTAAAAGCTAAGAGAAATGCGAAAAGGGTAAGTTTAAATTGCATAAATTATTTGGTCTGTTTTATGATCGTAGTAAAATCCGCGGCAAAACTATGGAAACTTCCACGCGCCCACAAGTTTCCGTACCAGAAATTCGCCTTTTGTGTAAATCTGGGCGGTGAATGGTAGCTGAATGGTTTTAGGTACATATCTATTTTCGGCGAATTAAGCATAAAGACAATTGAAACGAATTAGACCCCTATTTAGTATCAAAGTTTAATTAGTTGGCAGTTGACAGTTGCAGTTGACTGTATTTAGTCACAGTAGGCAGGGATACTGTGCGTTTTAAAAACTGCTTACTGCCAATTACCCACTCTCCACTCATTTTCCGTTCTTCTCGCACTTTTTTACTAAGTTTGCCCCGTATTTATCTGTTATGAAACCTTCTATTCCAAGGGGAACGCGTGATTTTGGTCCTGCAGAAATGCAGAAGCGGCAATATATATTGAATATTATCCGAAAAAATTTCGAATTGTTTGGTTATCAGCCTATTGAGACGCCTTCGATGGAGAATATTGGCACACTTACGGGTAAATACGGTGAAGAAGGCGACCAATTGATCTTTAAAATTCTCAATTCGCGCATCCATGAAAGCAAAAACAAGGATCTGATGCGCAAAGAATTTGAGCTATCACTCGAAAACTCAAGGAATTCTGAAGAACTGACTGAAAAAGCACTACGCTACGACCTCACGGTTCCTTTTGCACGTTACGTGGTAATGAATCAGCACCAATTGATTTTTCCTTTCAAACGTTACCAAATTCAACCGGTTTGGAGAGCAGATCGTCCACAAAAAGGAAGGTACCGCGAGTTTTACCAGTGCGATGCAGATGTGATTGGTTCGGATTCTCTTGTAAATGAACTGGATCTGATTTCCTTAATGGATAAGTCGTTTAAAGAACTGCAATTACCTGTTATTATTAAATTCAATAATCGCAAAATACTCAGTGCCATCGCCCAGATTATCCAGGAACCAGATAAGATTATCGACATAACGGTTGCCATAGATAAGCTTGACAAGATTGGAAAAGACGGCGTGAACAAAGAGCTTACCGAAAAAGGCATTTCCCAAAAGGCAATTGAAACGTTACAACCTTTATTGGATTTTAAGGGAGATAATTCCGAAAAAGTAGAAGTATTGCAAAAACTGGTGGGCGCTAATGAAGACGGCAAAAAAGGAATAGAAGAAATTGAATTTTTATTAAAGAACTCTTCTCTTTTGCACGCTTCTTTAGAGCTGGACATCACGCTTGCCCGCGGCCTGAACTATTATACCGGAACTATTTTTGAAGTAAAAACAAATGCGGGAACATTTACTCCAAGTATATTAGGTGGCGGTCGTTATGATGACCTTACCGGTATTTTCGGGTTAAAAAATATGAGTGGCGTTGGAATTTCATTTGGCATCGATCGCATTTACGATGTGATGGAGGAATTGAATTTATTTCCTGAGAACATTTCCAAACACTCCTCCACTACTTTGTTGTTTACACACTTTGACGAGGAATCGCAAAAACACTGTTTGCATCTGGCTGCTGAATTGAGAAGAAATGAGATCAGCTGCGAGATCTATCCCGACATTACAAAAAAACTCGGCAAACAACTCGATTATGCAAACAAAAAGAACATTCCTTTCGTTTGCACCGTTGGCAGCAACGAAATAGAAAAAAGTGTTTATGCCCTTAAAGACATGATAACGGGCAACAAACAAGAACTCGGCATCAGTGAAATGATTCACTTCATTAAAACTAAGTTACATGAAATTCATAATTGATCATACCAAACGACTGACTCTTTCGGAGTTGGAAAAATTTTATAAAGACAAAGATGCGACCATCGAACTCTCTGAAGCTTCTAAAAAAGCGATTAAAGATTGTCGCAATTATCTTGATGAAAAACTGAAACGTCACAGTGCTCCTGTTTATGGAATCAACACCGGCTTTGGTTCCTTGTGTAACGTGATCATCCCGGAAAAAGACATCGAACAATTGCAGGAGAATCTTGTAAAAAGTCACGCTTGTGGCATGGGTGACGAGGTTCCTCAGGATATTGTGAAACTGATGCTGTATCTGAAGATTCAGTCTTTATCGTATGGCAAAAGTGGCGTACAATTAGAAACCGTTGAACATCTGTGCGATCTTATCAATTACAAAATTTACCCTGTCGTTTACCAGCAGGGTTCGTTGGGAGCCAGTGGCGATCTTGCTCCTCTCGCTCATTTATGTCTCCCCATTCTTGGTCTGGGAAAAGTGAATTTTAAGGGCTCTCAGTTGGACACCCGCGTGGTATTCGAGCAACAAAAGTTATCCTCTATTCGCTTAAAGTCAAAAGAAGGTCTTGCTCTTTTAAACGGAACACAGTTTATGAGCGCGTATGCTGTTTACTGTTTAATAAAGGCCCATCATCTTGTAAAAGCGGGCGATATCATCACTGCTATGTCTATCGACGCCTTTGATGCAAGAATCGATCCATTCAAAGATCATTTACATACGATCCGCCCACATGCCGGGCAGTTGCAAACCGCACAGACCATCCGCAAACATTTGGAAGGAAGCCAGATCACGCATCGTGCCAAAGAACATGTACAGGATCCTTATTCTTTCCGTTGCGTTCCGCAGGTACATGGCGCCAGCAAAGACACTGTTAATTATGTAACGAACGTTGTGGAAACCGAAATTAATTCGGTTACAGACAATCCAACTGTTTTTCCGGAAGAAGACGAAATTTTAAGTGGGGGTAATTTCCACGGTCAGCCTTTGGCATTAGCTCTCGATTTCCTTTGTATTGCCATGGCGGAGCTTGCAAATATTTCGGAACGCAGAACGTATCTACTTATTTCGGGACAGAGAGGCTTACCGCCATTTTTGACTCCAAACGCTGGTTTAAATTCCGGTTTTATGATCCCACAATATACTGCTGCAAGTATTGTAAGCCAGAACAAACAGTTGTGTACTCCGGCAAGTGTTGACAGCATTGTGAGCAGTAATGGGCAGGAAGATCACGTGAGTATGGGTGCAAATGCTGCAACCAAATGTTACCAGGTACTTAATAATACGGAACGTGTTTATGCCATTGAATTGTTGAATGCTGCACAGGCCCTGGAATTCCGACGTCCGCTAAAATCCTCCAAGACCATTGAATCCGTAATGGAAGAGTATCGTAAGGTTGTTTTTGTGATGAGACATGATGAAGTGGTACATGAATTAATGCGCAACTCACAGCAGTTCTTAAAAAGTCATTTTAATGATTAAGTCCTTTATTCATTTCCTTTTAATTCTATTCGTTTTTATATGTCATGCAAGCGTTCTTGCCTGTCAGTGTCCTCTGACCCGTCTCAGTATTGAAGAATGTGATAAATACGAAATTATTTTTAAGGGTAAAATAATTTCGGTAAATGACTGTGGTGATAAATTTGGTGAGGCTGTTTTTGAAATTGACGAACTATACAAAGGCAATGCTACCAAAGAATTCAAAATACTGTTTGAGTGTGGCCTTGAATGCTCGCAGAAATTCATACCCGGACAAGAATGGATCATTTACAGTCGTTACAAACAAATTGACAATGCTAAAATGGACTGGTGCAGCAGGAGCCGCAAGTACTTTAAAGTAGATAAGGAAGATTTTTATGCCGTTACTTATGGAAACGACTATTACGATGAAGTGAAGTTTCTGCGGGAAAAACTCGGTGTTCACAGATTCCTGGCAGATAAAAACCCGCAAGACGGCAACCGAAACCAGATTCCGGATAAACAAGGATTTGTTATTGTTCTGATCTGTTCCCTGGCTGGACTCGTACTTTTCTACTATCTCTTCAATCGATTTTTTCGTTAGAAATCTCAAGAACCTTTTTATTTGTCATTGAAAGCCTTGTTCTTAAGCTTCAGCAATGGCCTTTCAATCAGGTTCCACGACAGAATCGCAACGATATACGTTGTAATAATTTGGAGCGGGAGAAAAATCCATGAGCTAAAATTCAGATTAAAGTTTTTCGCTACTGTCCAAATAATAATATAAATAAGGTAGTGGTAGAGATATAATCCGTAACTAATATTTCCTGTAAGTTGCATGAACCTATTGTTAAATAAACGTTGAGCCAGGACACTCTTATCAGAGATCAACCACGCAATGCCCGTGAAAGAAAGTAAAAGCGCTGCGAGATTCAGTAAAAATTTAAAAACAGAAAAATGAACTGCACTTTCAAAATTCTGGTAATACAACACGAATATCGTAGAAAACGCAAGAAGGGAGATCTGCAGACTATGCCTGGGAAAAAAACTGTAAAGATCTTCTTTCTTTTTTAGACTTAATATCCCAAGAAAGGCCCCGGCCATTAAAGCATCGATACTTCCCGGTAAAGATGCAAAAACAAAAGGGTCTGTTTTGGATGAATAAAAAAAGAGGATTGGAATTAATTTAAACAACAAACCAGAAAGACCAAGGACAATGCATATCTTTTTAAGAGCTTTTTCGGAGCAAATGAGAACAATCAAGGGCCAGGCAAAATAGAACAACTCTTCCACCGAAAGAGACCATGTGTAGTTCATTCGTCCATAAAAATACCGGGGTTCAATGCTCAGGGATACCGGAAAACTCTGTAGGTACAATACGAAGTACAGCAATAATTTGAAACTTCCCTTTGAAGCATAACACCATGCCACGGAAACTACCAATACTAAATAATAAATTGGAAAAATACGCAGGGCTCTTCTAAAATAGAAACGTTTGAAATAATTCGGTCCTGTTTTGCTAAGGATTAAAATTCGCGTGATGAGAAAACCCGATAGCGCAAAAAAGACAGGCACACCAATCCAAAGGGTCTTAAAACAATCAATTCTTGAGTGAAAAAGAAGAATACTTAATGCAGCAAGGCCCCGAAATCCGTTTAGGTTCTTAAAATAATCTGTTTGCATTTCTGACATTAGCGGCAATCCTTTAATTTTTAAATCTAATAATAATCCCCATGAAAGTGATTTTTAAAAAATTTATTTTTATAAGGTGATAATTACATTAAAACACACACCTATGAATATGGAAACTACAAATTCAAGGGAGCAACTTTTTGAAAGCCTATATCAGAAGGCCTTTCCTGCAGCCTGTCGTTTTATCCGAAAAATGGGCGGCGATCTGAATGAGGCCCGGGATATTTTTCAGGATTCACTGATTATACTTTATGAGAAAAAGCTGAACGACCAGAACGGAGTAATTTCAAGTGACATTAACTATATTCTTGGTGTATGCAGAAACCTGTGGTTCCAGAGGCACCGTGAAAATACGCGGCTTGTTTCACTTGATGGTGTGCCGGAACCTAAAATGGCACAGGAAGAAAAAGTCTCAGAAGATCTTCTCAAATACGTGGAAACTGCTGGCAAAAAATGTATGGAGCTTCTCAAAGCATTTTATTACGACAAACTTAATATGAAACAGCTTGCATCTGGTTTCGGCTTTTCGGGCGAAAGATCTGCAACGGCACAAAAATTTAAGTGCCTTGAAAAGGTAAGAAACAGCATAAAAGAAAAATCATTAGTGAAAGGAGACTTCTATGAATGAAACAATAGAAATACAAAATTATATTGACGGATCGGCTGAACCGGCAGATCGTCTTTTGACAGAAGCCAAGCTGTTGATTAATCCACTTATGAGAGAAAACCTGGACTGGCAGAAAACCACCCACAAACTGGTAGAAGCTTATGGACGGAAGCAACTAAAAGCGGAAATATCGCGGGTTGAAAAACGACTGTTAAGCGAGACAAAATTTTCTTCCTTCAAAAAATCTATTCTTAACATTTTTAAAACATAATATGAGTTCGCCACGCTTAAAAGACATGATAGAAGATAAGATCCTCAGTGACCGTAAAATATTTCTCTGGGGACAGGTGGATGATCAATCCGCTAAACACGTTATTGATCGTTTGTTATATCTCGAACTTCGGGATCCAAATAAAGAAATCCAACTAATTATAAATAGCCCGGGTGGCTACGTGACATCGGGCATGGCTATTTATGACACGATGAAAAGCCTGCGCAGTCCTGTTTCCACAATATGCAGCGGGATGGCCGCCTCAATGGCTTCTATCTTATTATCAGCGGGCGCTAAGGGCAGGAGGTTTGTAATGAAACATGCAAGAGTTATGATCCACCAACCGAGCGGTGGAAGTGGTGGAAACGCTTCGGATATTGAGATCCAGGCTGCCGAACTGATGAAAACGAAAGAGCTTAGCGCAAAATTATTGGCCGAAAATTGCGGGCACAGTCCGGAAAAAATAATCAAAGATTTTAACCGCGATCTTTTTATGAGTGCTGAGGAAGCTGTGGCTTACGGAATTACGGACGCTGTAATTGAAACGATCGTAGGCTTCAATTAATTTGAATCTTTGGAAGCTTAGCCGCATATTTGCAGTGAATGCCAATTACAAAAATAAGCTGCGACGAACTACTGGAGCTTCGTGAAAAGCTCCCGGTGCTTGATGTGAGGAGCCCCGGGGAGTTTCAAAAAGCGCATATTCCCTCAGCCTTTTCATTTCCAATTTTCAGCAATGAAGAACGTCACATTATTGGTACCACTTACAAACAGGAAAGCAGGGAAAAAGCAATTAAAATTGGTCTGGACTTTTTTGGAAAAAAAATGGTTCCCCTGGTTGAAGAAGCCGAACGCGTTTGCGCCGACAAAAAGAAAGAAGTAATTGTGCATTGCTGGCGCGGAGGGATGCGGAGCGCTGCGATAGCATGGCTGCTTGATCTCTACGGATTTAAAATTTTTTTGTTAAGCGGTGGTTACAAAGGTTTCCGTCGCTGGGTCGTACCTCAGTTCGAAAAAGATTACAACCTGATGATACTCGGCGGCTGCACCGGTGCAAACAAAACCGGCGTATTAACCGAACTGGAAAATAACGGAGAACTCATTATAGATCTCGAAAAACTGGCAGTCCACAAAGGTTCTGCCTTCGGGAACCTTGATCTCATGCCACAGCCAAGCCAGGAGCATTTTGAAAACCTTCTTGCTCTCGAACTTTACAAAAAAACGAAAAGCGACAAACCCGTTTGGCTTGAAAGCGAAAGTCAACGCATCGGGCTTATCAACATTCCCTTCAGTTTTCACAAAAAAATGGTGGCCGCACCACTTTTCTATCTCGATGTTCCCTTCGAACACAGGCTGGCCCTGCTCGTAAAACAATATGGTGTTTACAATAAGGAAAAAATCCTGAATGCGATAGTGAGGATCACTAAAAAACTTGGCGGCCTCGAAACAAAAACGGCCGTTAATGCTTTGCTTGAAGACGATGTTGCCTCTTGTTTTTCAATTCTCTTAAAATATTACGACAAACTTTATTATCGTAGCCTTGAAAGCGGAAAAAAAGAAAGCAGGAAGATTATTGAAGTTCCTGCAAACAATACCGATGCCAAATTAAACAGCAACCTTATTTTGAATTATGTCTCAACAAACTGACTCAACCATTCGTCTTACACAATTTGCACATGGAGCAGGATGTGGTTGCAAAATTGCGCCCCAGGTACTCCAGGAAATTCTTGGAGGAAATATCACGCAGAAAAATTTCGAGAACCTACTTGTAGGTAACGGTTCTAACGACGATGCCGCAGTATATGATCTCGGAAATGGACAAGCATTAATTTCTACCACCGACTTTTTTATGCCCATTGTAGATAGTGCTTTTGACTTTGGCCGCATCGCTTCCGCAAATGCCATTAGCGATGTGTATGCAATGGGCGGTAAACCTATACTTGCCCTGGCGATTCTTGGCTGGCCGGTAAATAAACTAAGCCCATCGCTGGCAAAAGAAGTTCTTGACGGAGCACGAAGTATTTGTAACGAAGCCGGAATTCCACTTGCTGGCGGCCATTCTATTGACAGTCCTGAGCCAATATTCGGTTTATCAGTAAATGGCATTGTATCTAAACAAAATCTTAAAAAAAATAATACAGCCAAAGAAGGAGATCTCCTGTTTCTTACCAAACCAATCGGTGTTGGAATTTTGTCAACGGCTCTAAAAAGAGAACAATTGTTGGACAGTGATAAAGAAATTCTGATGAAGCAACTTACACGTTTAAATAGTATCGGAGAAAAACTCTCAGAAATCCAGGGTTTAAATGCGATGACCGATGTAACAGGATTTGGTTTACTGGGACATTTAATTGAAATGGCAGAAGGCAGCGGTTTAAGTGCTGAGTTGAATTACGAAAAAGTGCCGAAAATTTCTCCTCTTCCTCATTATCTAAAATTAGGTACTATTCCAGATGCCACATTTCGTAACTGGAATGCCTATCAAGCCAAGACAGATATTGGCCCCTCGGTCAACATAACGGAAGCTTTTTCCGTTCTTCCCGATCCCCAGACGAACGGCGGGTTGTTATTTTCGGTAGACGAAAGGCGTGTTTCAGAAGTCGAAAATTTACTTCGTGAAAACGGGCTTGGGGAACATCTTACTCCAATTGGCCAAATGCTAAAAAAACAGGAAAAAGTAATTCTCCTTCGCAGTTAAATAGTTTTATCTTTGTGTTATGACGATAGGGGTCTACGCGCGTTCAACGAAGGATAACCACTCAGGTTATATTGAACAAATAGAAAACTATTTGAAATCGGAAGATGTAGACCTGATCGTGTATGAACCCTATTACAATTTTCTCAGAACAAACTTCGGATTAAAAACAGAATTAAAAACATTCTCAACTTCCGAAGAATTAATTTCCAAAGCTTATTACCTGATCTGCCTTGGCGGCGATGGCACCATGCTGGAAGCAGTCACCGTTGTGAGGAAATCAGGAATCCCTGTTTTAGGAGTTAACACGGGTCGCTTAGGATTTTTGTCATCTGTAAATAAAGATGACCTTCATAAAGCGCTTAAGTTGCTGATGCATGAAAAATTTACACTCGACAAACGCGAACTGATTGAAATTACAGGTTGCAGCGGCTGCTTTGAGGAAGTAAACTATGGTTTGAATGAATTTACCATTCACAAAAAGGACAGCAGCTCCATGATCAACATCGATACCTATATTGATGGAATATTTCTTAACACCTACTTTGCGGATGGACTGATTGTATCAACACCAACAGGTTCTACGGCATATTCTTTAAGCTGTGGAGGTCCTATCATGATGCCCGATTCCGACAATTTTATCATAACCCCCATTGCTCCTCATAATTTAACAGTGCGTCCTATTGTGATTCCAAACAATCGCGAGATTCGTTTTTCGGTAACAGGCCGTAATGACGATTTTAACGTTTCGTTAGACTCCCGGAGTAGCCAGGTGCCAACCGGCTCAGAGATTCGTATCAGGAAAGCCAATTTCCGTATCAATCTTATCAACCTCGAAGGGCAAAATTTCTTCACCACACTTCGCAACAAAATGATGTGGGGATTGGACCACCGCCATTAGAAATCCCCTGGTTTACCAGTTGTAAAAAAGGGACTCAGGAGGGCGGAAAAATCGCTATATTTGGGTAAACACATGCTATTCATGAAGAAGAAGTTTATCCCCCTCATCCTTTTGAGTGTATTCACCTTAAATTATTTTGCACAAACAGAAACAAACCGTTTTTGGTTAAGTGTAAATGAAAATAATGTACTTAAAACCGGGGATCGTCAAATTATTCCGCAAAAATACCTTACATATCACCTCAACGGACAAAATCTCAAAACGACTTTATTTTCCGCACCACACGAAAGAACCACGAAACTCGAAAACAGTACATGTGTTATTTATTTGCCAGTTCCAAATGGTAGCCTTCAACGTTTTAAACTCATTGAAAGTCCTATTATGGAAGAAGCTTTATCCGCAGCTTATCCTCAAATTAAAACCTTTGCGGTCAGAGGCATTGACGATCCGTATGCAAGTGGACGACTTGACTGGAATCTCTATGGTTTTCACGGAATGGTAATGTCTCCTTCCGGTGATTTTTTTATTGATCCTTATTGTCTTGGTAATCTTGAAGACTATATAACTTACTACACTGCTGACTTCCGCAAGGATCCAAAACACATGCACCCTGAAGCGGAGATGGAAGAAAGTGATGCTCACAGAAAACCTTCTACCGGATCTGTTCAAAATAATCCGAATGCCCAGGGAAAAACGGCCGCTGTTGCCTGTGTTGGTGGAATGCTCCGTACTTATCGCCTGGCTGTTGCATGTACCGGTGAATATGCAAAAGCTGCTACAGGCATGACTGGCGCTACCAATCCGACCCGTGCACAAACACTTTCTAAAATCAACACCAGTGTAAACCGCGTGGATGGTGTTTACGAAACAGAAGTTGCCGTGAGACTGGTTTTGGTGGCAAATGATACACTTGTAATTTTTACAAATCCTTCTACTGATCCGTTTAATGGTAATAATAATGCCAACACGCTAATTGGGGAAAGTCAAACAGTTATAACAAACACTATTGGCACCGCTAATTTTGACATTGGTCACACGTTCAGTACCGGTGGTGGAGGTCTGGCGAACCTCGGAGTTGTTTGTTCAAATACAAATAAAGCGCGTGGTATTACCGGCAGTTCGTTTCCGGTTGGAGATCCCTACGATATTGATTACGTAGCGCACGAAATGGGTCACCAGTTTGATGGTAATCATACCTTTAACGCTACGACTGGCAGTTGTAATGGAAATCGTTCCGGCTCAACCGCTGTTGAACCGGGAAGTGGTGTTACCATTATGGGCTATGCAGGCATCTGTCCGCAAAACAACATTGCAAATAACAGTATTGCCTACTTCCATGCCATCAGCTACGATGAAATTGTTGCCTTCACCCAGAATGGCACAGGAAACAGCTGTCCTGTTAAAACTCAGACAGGAAATAATCCACCGGTTGTAACTGTTTCAAACTACATGGTTCCTGTTTCTACTCCGTTTTACTTAACCGGTAGCGGTTCCGATCCAGACGGAGACAAACTAAGCTATTCCTGGGAAGAAACAGATATCGGCGCAAGTGCAGGCAACTGGAACTCCGGTAACAGACCATTTTTCAGGTCCTATGCTCCAGACACCCCGCAAGTACACGGCACAAATGACTTTACACGTTTTTTTCCAAAAGTAACGGCGGTTATAAGCGGTAACTTTACCAATACCCTCGGCGAATATCTTCCTACAAGTGCACAAACGCTTCATTTCAGGCTGACTGCCCGCGATAAACGGATGGGTGGCGGCGGCGTTTGTTCTTCAGACAATGCCATAACCGTTGATGCTTCTGGTCCCTTTACCGTAACTTACCCAAGCACCACGGGAATCATATGGCCAATCTCGACTCAGCAAAACGTATTATGGGATGTAAACGGAACGAATACTTCCCCTATCAGTTGCGATTCTGTTAGAATTTCCATCTCTTACAATTCAGGCGCTACATACACCGTACTGGTAAACTCCACAGTAAATGACGGTGTGGAAGCGATCACTGTTCCAACTCTTGGCGCAACAATTTCAAGCTGCAGAATTAAAGTGGAAAGCATAGGAAATGTGTTCTATGATATCAGCAACAACAACTTTACCATTTCCACCACAACGTTAAATGTGGGAATCAAACAAGTATCGGCAGACAATCCAAATGCATTCACCGCCTGGCCAAATCCATTCAGCGACCAAATAAATTTTGCAGCCGATAACCTCGATTCAAAGAGCAGCACCAGAGTTTTGGTACTGGATATGCTTGGAAGAACAGTGATCGAAAAAAATTACAGCGGTCGTTCCGAGTTAAAGGAAACTCTTGATTTGAATGGACTTAATTCAGGCGTGTATTTCATCACTCTATCCAATAACGGAAGCAAGTCGGTGCATCGCCTGGTAAAACAATAATAAAAGTCTGTAACTATTGTTTTGCTCTTCTGAATTTTGCTTTAATTTTATCGGAATGTATCGCCGTATCATATTATTGCTAATACTGCTTGGCTGTCTAAGCCTGAGATCGCAAGAGGGTTATACTAAAAAACAATTGTTGGATCTTCTTCAGACAAAGCTTCCCGATACAACGCTTATTGACACGTATAACGAATTAACCTGGCCCATTTACAGCTACGACCTTCCCGATTCCTCTTTTTATTTCGGTAACAAGGCACTGGAACTTTCCACACAAATCGGAGATCTTAAAAGACTAAGCATTGCCCATCGCCGAATTGGCATTACCTACATTAACATTGGTGAAACCAAAACTGCCATCGCTCACCAGGAAAAAAGCTATGAGCTGGCCGAAAAATTAAATTATAAGAAAGGCATGCAACTTGCTTTGAATAATATCGGAGTGGCCTACACCAACAATGAACTTTTAAATAAAGGTTTGTCCTATTATTTACGCAGTCTCAAAATCATGGAAGAAACGCAGAATTTTTCTTCCGCCTCCAGCTTGTATTACAACTGTGCCCTTATTTACCGCCGTATAGGTGATTTGAAAAAATCTACTGAATTTTTATTCCGTGCCAGGGAAATTTCTAAGTCACGCAACGACAGCGACATGATTGTACTTACAAACAGTAATCTCTGTGCGAACTACCGGAATCAAAAGATGATTGATTCGGCCAGGTTCTTTAATGGAGAGGCTTTAAAATACCTCTCAGCCTTATCGTCAACTAATTCAAAATACACTTATCATCTGAATGATGCGCTTTTACATGTTTATACAGGCGATCACCAAAAGGCACTGGATATGTTTTTAAAATCAACGCCTTATGCCGTAACAAGCAGTGATGAAATAACTCTCAACATTAATATCGCAGAAGAATACAACAAACTTGGTAATACATCAAAGGCACTGGAATATTTCAGAAAAGCATACGATCTGAGTGAGAAACTGAAAATGTACAACAATCTTTCGTATACCAGTTATGCAATAGCCTCTATATACAGGAACCAAAAAGACTATCCGAATTTTACAAAAATGATAGACCTTCATATCGGATTTAAAGATTCCAGTGAAAAATACATACGAATACAACAGATCCGCCAACAGCAACTTGAATTTGATTATGAACGTAAATTAGTAGCCGACAGTATCCGTTTTGAACAAAAGGAACAATTAAAAAATGCTGAATTGGAGGCTGCCTCGGCGAAACTCACGAAGGAACGTTATTTCAGGGTAACATTAATTACCTTACTGGTTGCGATCATTTTATTCTCTCTGTTCATTTATACTCGTTTCAGGCTCACGAATAAACAGAAGAAAATTATTGAGCAGCAAAAACAAATTGTGGAGTTAAAGAACCATGAAATCATGGATTCCATCAATTATGCAAAACGTCTTCAAACTGCTATTTTACCACAACTCAACGATATTAAAAAATCACTTAACCTGGATATCTTATATCTGCCAAAGGACATTATTGGAGGTGATTTCTATTTTTTCGAAAAACATGGCGACCATCTTTTCTTTGCCATTTGTGATTGTACCGGTCATGGAATCCCAGGGGCCATGATGTCGGTTGTATGTCATACCGCGCTTCAGAAATCCATTAAAGAATTCCATCTCAGTGAACCTGGAAGTATTCTTGAAAAAACGCGTGATATTGTGATTGCTAGTCTGAATGCTATGCATCAGAATATTAAAGATGGTATGGATTGTTCTCTGTTGGTGATTAATACCAAAACCCATGAGTTGCAATGGGCCGGAGCAAACAATCATTTGTGGCTCTTGCAGCAAAACGAAATTGAAGAGATCAAAGCAGATAAACAACCGGTAGCGTATTATGAAAACAGCAAGTCGTTTACCAGTAATTCGGTGAAGGCTGCAAAAGGCAGTTTGCTTTATCTTTTTACAGATGGTTATGGCGATCAATTTGGCGGACCGAAGGGGAAAAAATTCAAGAACAAATCCTTGAAGGAACTCATCATCACCATAAAACACCTTCCCGTTGAAGAGCAGGTCCTTTCTTTAAAAAACCATTTTCACAACTGGCGCGGAGATCTCGACCAGGTGGACGATGTAGCTATAGCAGCAATTAAGCTGTAATGAACTAAGCGTACTTCACGATATTATCAAAGGACTCTTCCGAGGCGTGCATCACGTCCAGCTCCCAGCCTTTAGGGTATGGCGCCTCAAGCAACGATCCTTTCAAAAGATAAGGATACATCTCTGCATAGGTCTGAATTTGATTTGCACTCACCCTGCGGTAAATATGCGAACGGTGTAATTCGTTTGAATGTTTAATACCTGCAGCAGACATTAGTTCAACCGCGGCCTTCACCGTTTCGTGATGATAGTTCATGACACGTACTTTCTTGTCATTTACATCGAGACCTTTATACAAGTTCGGATCCTGTGTTGCAACGCCGGTAGGGCAGGTATTTTTATTACACTCCAGAGCCTGGATACAGCCTACGGCGAGAAGCATGGCACGAGCGCCATTGCACATGTCAGCGCCAAGAGCGAAATTTTTAACCAGATCGAAGCCGGTATGTACTTTACCAGACGCGATGATCCGGATGTGTTTTTTCAAGCCAAAGCCATGCAGAGAATCATATACAAATGCCAATGCTTCGCGTAAGGGCATTCCAACCGAATTACTAAACTCTATCGGTGCAGCACCGGTTCCACCTTCTCCCCCATCAACCGTAATAAAGTCGGGCATGATATTGGTTTTAATCATGGCTTTACATATTGCGATGAACTGACTTTTCTGACCAATGCACAACTTGAAACCAACAGGTTTCCCACCGCTAAGATCTCTGAGTTTTTTTACAAACTGCAAGAGTTCCAGTGGTGTGCCGAAAGCCTTATGATATGAAGGAGACAAAACATCCTTGCCCTTTTCCACCAAACGGATTTTTGCGATCTCTTCTGTAACCTTGGCCGCTGGAAGAATCCCACCGTGCCCTGGTTTTGCCCCCTGCGATAATTTTATTTCTATCATTTTCACATTAGGCAATACAGCACGTTCTCTAAATGCTTCAGGATTAAAAGAACCGTCAGGGTGCCTGCATCCAAAATAGCCGGTACCAATCTGCCAGATAATATCGCCTCCCATCTTCAGGTGATAAGGGCTCAATCCTCCTTCTCCGGTGTTATGAGCAAATCCTCCAAGTTTAGCGCCTCCGTTCAGAGACATAATTGCATTCTGACTAAGAGAACCGAAACTCATTGCTGAAATATTAAAAATGCTCGCGGAATAGGGCTGCTTGCAATCCGGGCCGCCAACCGTTACACGTGGATCATGTTCGCCATGATCAAGAGGAAGTGGATTGATTGAATGATTTAACCATTCGTAACCGGTTTCATAAACGTTGAGTTGGGTTCCGAAGGGCGTGCTGTCAGTTACTCTTTTGGCACGCTGATAAATCACGTTGCGACTTAACCTGTTATAAGGCGCTCCGTCGGTATCCGATTCTACAAAGTACTGGTAAACCTTTGGCCTCATCCACTCAGCCCACCAGCGCATTCTGCCTACAACAGGAAAATTGCGTTTAAGGGTTTGTTTGGTTTGTACCATGTCCATAATCCCTATTCCCATAATGGGAATGGCAATAGCATAGAACCATAAACCGTATGGCCAAAAATATCCGATTATTCCGATGGTAATGACAAAAAAAACCGACAGGTAAATAAATTCCTTTTTCATACAAATAGTTTAAGGTTTTTAAACAGTACGCTAACCCAGTACAACCGGCTTTATTAGAGAACTTAGGGGGACAAGCCGGTATCTAAATAGTAAAAATAAGAAAAGCAATTACATACACAAAGAGCCGCGACTTTTATTTCAGTCGGGTTACACCGTTCTGTTCCAGGAATGCCAGCAGGGCTTCTCTATCTTGTTGCGGTTCCAGCCAGTGGATTTTCACACCTTCTTTTTCCATCCTTCTAAACCAGGTCATCTGACGCTTCGCGAACTGGAAAATAGCGGTTTCCAACCTGGCAATCATTTCTTCCCTGTTAAATTCGCCCTGGAGATACTGTGATATAAATTTATATTCTAAACCCAAAAATTCGAGTCTTTCGGGGGAGATTCCTTTTTCGATCAGTGATTTTACTTCCTCTATCATGCCGGTATTTAATCGTGACTGGAGTCGACTTGAAATCCTTTGCCTTCTCAGTTCGGTATCAACATTTATACCTATATAAAAGGGTTTGTAGGGAAGCTCTTTGGTACTAAGGTCTGGATTTGATTTACTTCGTTCTTCGGCAATTTCAATGGCTCTAATCAGTCGCTTTACAGAATTTTGGTCTACATGTTCTATCCACTCTTGAGGATACTTACTTAACATTTTGAGAAGTTGTTCTTTGCTAAGATTTTCGAGTTCTTTTCTTAACGAAGGATTTTCCTTGATTTTAGTGAAGGAGAAGTCCTTTCGCAGAGCATCGAGATAGAGCCCGCTGCCACCACAGATGATGGGCATTTTTCCCTTAGAACGAATGTGATGAAATGCTTTTTCAAGATCCTCGGCAAACTGGTGTAGATAATATTGTTCTCCCGGTTCTATAATA
Source organism: Bacteroidia bacterium (assembly GCA_016788025.1). GTDB lineage: Bacteria > Bacteroidota > Bacteroidia > B-17B0 > Aurantibacillaceae > Aurantibacillus. The sequence goes on along the minus strand of JAEUTM010000505.1, from coordinate 3,756 downwards.
TCAATCAGATGATACTCTATTCTTTGTCCACTGACTAAGTATTCGTTAAGATCTTTGCCCGTACCGATATTCAAATCTTTATAAACCTGCCTCGAATCGGCACTAATAATCTCACCGTCGAGCTCGTAAGCCAAATCACAGGCCAGTTTTGTTTTTCCACTGGCTGTAGGTCCTAAAACAACTATACAATTATATATCTCCAGGCGTATAAATAAGTTTGATATTTCCTTTGTTTTGGCTCAGATAATGCTTTTTAGAATCGAACGGATCTCCCTGATGAAGATATTCTCGTTTAAAATTTTTTCTGTCGACCAGGAAATAATTTACGTCTGTTTCACCCAACTTTTTAAATCCCGCTTTTACAAACGCTGTTCCGTCCGACCATTGTTTATCCACGTAGGTCATTACATCTCCTGCCTTTTTTTCTTCGCAAAAGAACTTAAGCAGTTTAGTCAGTCCGCCTGTAACCGTTACTCCTTTCTTACAGCAGAAACGAATCAGCTCGTAAGAGCGTTTTTCAGCGGGCAAGCGGTCCATTCTCCTTCCCTTTGAAAAAGAAGCCAGCGCAATGAGTTCATTATTGTGGTACAAACCATAATTGAAAGCGCTTTGTGTTGATTTCATGAGGTGATTTTCATCCAAAAAAATTTGCGCTTCATTTTTATCTGTTTTTTTTACCTCACATTTCCTGGCAAATATTTTTTCATTTAAACCAAGCCTGGAAAGAATGGCAGCAGCTGTTTTTTCTGGTTCATTTAAAATATAATCCAATGGCAAAACAGGTACGCTTTGGTGCTTTTCGAAATCAAAATCCTCGGCGGAAATGAGGTATTGTAATTTTTTGTTCCCGGTTTTAAAAGAAATGGCTTTATGATCAAATTCAACTTGCACGCCTTTGGGCTCCAGGGTTTGGATTAATGCCTTGAACGCGTTTGATCTCATGTTGAAGTATTATAAAATAAAAATCCACCCGCTTTAACAGGTGGATCTTTTAAATGATTGTATCAGGCATTTACCGGTTTCAAAGCACGGTCAACACAAGCAATGATGCTTGCTGCCAGTTCTTTCATTTGATCTTCAGTCCAGCTCACTTTCACGCCGAATGTAATCAGGCGGCCTACCACTTCCTGACTTTTTGGAAGTGTCATTTTATTGTAATCCTGCGATTGTCCCAATACCTGGATCGGTAATTTGGAAACCGTTTGCAGGTTTTTTAAATGATCCCACTGATTGATAAAATGATACATGTTCTGGAACCAATAATCAAATCCAGCCACGCCAGACTTATTGAATTCATCGATAACACGTTTTGCAGATTCCGTGTCAGGTAAAAATATATTTAAATGCGTTGCAGAATCCCCCGCTTCGTCTCCCAACTTGGAAAACGTGATATTCTTGTTCTTAGACAGGAGGTTTTGCATGAATTTTTTATTGTGACGATTCTTTTTTAGAATCTCAGGAACGCGACGCGTCTGAGCGACACCGATTGCCGCATGCAGCTCGGAAATCCTGTAGTTAAAACCTAGGAAAGGATGATCTTCCATGCCTCGTTTCGCACCCATGTGATTATGTCCATGGTCACTGTAAACGTCAGCTTTTTTATACGTTTCTTCATCGTTAGTAACCAGAACACCGCCTTCGCCTGCAGTGGCAATTTTAAAGAAGTCAAACGAATAACTGCCTGCCTTCCCAAAAAGACCGGTGTAGGTTCCTTTGTATGAAGAAGCGAAGGCCTGGCCAGCATCTTCCACTAAAATTAATTTGTGTTTGTTGACTACTGCCATAATCTCGTCCATATTAGCATTGCCGCCGCACATGTGTACCAGGCAAACCCCTTTCGTTTTTGGAGTAATAGCCTTTTCGATTCCCTCAGCACTTAAACAAAGCGTTTCATCAATCTCAGCGAATACAGGAATAGCCCCTATAAAAAGCACCGCTTCCACACTGGCAATAAATGTGAAAGGAGGAACGATTACTTCATCGCCGGCTCCAATACCACTTGCAGCAAGGGCTGTGGCAATGGCGGTTGAACCGCTGCTCATGGCATGAGCGAATTTAGCTCCTGTAATTTTGCGCACTTCTGCTTCAAAATCCTTTGCCTTCCAGTGGTTATTACGTTGCGCATCGTGTCCATAACGGAATAAAATGCCTGTTTGCATCACATCGTTTATTTCTTTGCGCTCTTCGGCGCCAAATAATTCGGTTCCTGCCATAGTTATTGGTTTGAAGTATAAAATTACTGTTTTATTCAGTGATGGGCAATACTAAAATTTAAGTAAAATTTACTTGAGAAACTTACTGAAACCCGCATTCTGTCGAGTAAAGGTGGAGGAACAATCTTTTATTTTAAATACTTTTAACGCATGAAATTTCACATCAGACTGCTTCTATCTTTTCTTCTTGTCAGCCCGGTTCTCCTGGCTCAAAACGATACTACCCGGATTTTGTTTATTGGCAATAGTTTCACCTATTATCACAACATGCCTCAAATGGTTAAAGCCTTTGCCGATTCGGCCGATAAACCCGTAATAGTGGGTATGCATGCCCCTGGAGGAATCTCTGTTGGAGACACCGTGCAGGGAAATATGGCTCACATGAATAATCCTGTATTATTTCAACTTATTCGTTCCCAGAAATGGGATTTCGCGGTGATTCAGGATAACCAAGGGCGTTTTGTGCGCGATTCGGCCACCTTTCCGGGTTCCAGCAAAGTTGTGCAAGGTCATTTGAATATCATGGATTCAGTAAAAGCAAACAACAGTTGCGCCAAGATCGTTCTTTTTGCAGGCTGGGCTTTTAAAAACGGCTCTCCTCCCTTCGGAAATACCGGTATAGAAATGATTGAACGCATTCTTGTAAATTACTGCGTGCTGAATGACACTATGAAAGAAGTGATCGCACCAATTGGAGAAGCCTGGATCAAATCACACTCCCAGGTTCCTTCGGTAAATCTCTGGGATGCCGATGATGCTCATCCATCCTACGCCGGCAGCTATCTTACTGCATCGGTTATTTTTTCAAGTATTTTCAGTACAAGTTGCACCGCACTCATGTATAATGGAGCCCTACCCGCATTGACCGCTGCAAATCTCAGGGCATTTGCCGATAGTGCCGTATTTAAAATTTCGCATCATTCAAAATATAACCTTGGCGCCGTGCGGCATCCCGGTCTGAATTATTCTTCAGGAGTTCTTTCAGTGGTTGGGAATTACAGCAGCTATGCCTGGTATAAAGACGGCGCATACATTGGAAGCTCTGCAAGCATGGCTACACAGGGAAATGGTTATTACCAGGCTATTGTGGAGGAAAATGATGGCTGTATTCTTAAAACCTGTGAGTACAGTGAATTGACTACGGGGCTGCAGGACAATGATCTGGCGTCGAACATCAGGTTATATCCGAATCCTACCAGAAATGAAGTCTTTATTGAGACAAATCAAAAAATTGAGAATATACAATTATGGGATGCGGCGGGAGTTCCCGTGACCCTCGCCAGATTTGGATCAGTGGTTTCACTGACAGGAATCAAGCCAGGCTGTTACATTCTTGAATTTGGATTAAAAAGCGGGCCTGTGCGTAAAAAAATAGTTGTTGTTGATTAACATTTGTCTACAGCAAAAACAAAAAAGCCACTCATAGAGTGGCTTTTCGTATTTTCTGTGATCCTGCTGGGACTCGAACCCAGGACCCCTACATTAAAAGTGTAATGCTCTACCGGCTGAGCTACGGAATCGTATTACCCACACTTGCGTGGGA
>JAEUTM010000460.1 GCA_016788025.1 Bacteroidia bacterium | reverse complement strand
TCTTACATTCAAACCAATAAAGATCTTGGATTTACCAAATCGCAGCATTTTGTGTTGGGTTATGATGTATTGCCATTAAAAGACTGGCGCGTGAAAACAGAAGTTTATTACCAGTTACTCAGCAATGTGCCGGTAACCGATCTGCCAGGCAGTTACTCTATGCTGAATGCCGGCGCCAGTTTTTTACCGAATACCGAAACAAATTTAAAGAACAAGGGAACAGGAACAAACTATGGCTTTGAGCTGACCGTGGAAAAATTCTTCAGCAAGGGATATTATGTACTGCTTACCGGAACTGCGTACGAATCAAAATTTAAGGGAAGTGATGGCGTTGAACGTAACACAGCCTTTAACGGGAAGTATGTGTACAACGTGCTGGCTGGAAAAGATTTTAAAGTAGGGAAGGATAAACGCAATGTAATCTCCATTGGTTTTAAAATGACGCAAGCTGGTGGACGGTACTATACGCCGGTTGACCTGGAAGCCTCTCAGTTAGCGCATACACAAGTGTTGAAAGATGATAATTATGCTTTTACAGAACGCAATCCCGATTTTTTCAGACTGGACATCAAAACAGGATTTACCTATAATGCAAAACACTCTAAAATTTCTCAATCCGTGTTCTTCGATATTCAAAACGTTACAAATAATAAAAATGTGTTTGCACAGCGTTATAATCCCGTAACCAACACGGTGAATACAGCTTACCAGATAGGGTTCTTTCCAAATTTTGTTTACAAAGTACAGTTCTGATATGCATCCGAAACACATACTGATTATTAACGGGCATCCCACAAAAGACAGTTATTGCCAGGCCTTAAGTGAAGCGTATGCTCTTTCAGCGAAAAAAAACGGTCACGAAGTTCGCATGTTGAATCTCTACGATTTAAATTTTGATCCCAATTTTAAAAACGGATATTCGAAAAAAGAAACACCTGTTCCCGATATTTTGAAAGCGCAGGAATTTATTTCCTGGGCGCATCACCTGGTGCTGGTTCACCCCGTATGGTGGGGATCAGTTCCCGCTTTATTAAAAGGTTTTTTTGATGCCACCCTTTTACCAGGCTTTGCATTTAAATACAAAAAGGATAGTGTCTGGTGGGATAAACTTCTTACCGGAAGAACAGCGCATATCATTTACACCAGTGACACGCCTGTATGGGTTTACAAATATTTTTTTGGGCAACCCTCTGTGTCGCAGATCAAGAGGCGCACCCTGCAGTTTTGTGGGATTAATAAGGTTAAAGTAACGGGCATTGGCCCCATCCGCAAATCAAAAGAAGCCTTTCGAAGGAATTGGCTTAAAAAAATTGGCGAACTCGGATTAAAGGCGGCCTGAAAGAACAGAAATGATTATTTTTAAACGATGAGGGAAAAGAAGTCGCGTTTTATATATATGGTGCTGGCAGGGGTGTTGATCACTTTTATTCTTGATTTGTTGGTTAAGAACGAGCTGCCGCATGATCACCCGAGGATCTATGATTTCCTTATTACCATCTTTATTACCATCCTTGCCTGGGAGGGAAACATCCGCATTGATAACTGGCTCAACAATCGGTTTCCATGGGAGGCTTCTGCCAAAAAAAGAATCCTGCTGCAGTTACCTGTAACTGTTTTGTTTAGCGCCATGGCTATTTACCTGCCGATGCGCGCTTTTGATCTTTTCGTGTGCGAGTTACCCGGCGGAAAACGCGCCATGTTTGTAGTTGTGTGCCTGGTGGTAGGGATTATTATTTCTTTCACAATCCTGTCGATAGAAGTGAGCACCCAGTTCTTTGGTAAGTGGAAAAAATCCTTGCTCGAAGTTGAAAAGTACAAGGCAGAGAGCCTGGCGGCCCAGTTGCAGAACCTGAAAGACCAGGTTAATCCGCATTTTATGTTTAATAATCTTTCCGTTTTATCCTCACTCGTTTATAAGGACCAGGACAAAGCTGTGGATTTTATCAATCAACTAAGCAAAGTTTATCGTTATGTGCTTGATAGTCGGAACATGGAACTGGTGAGCCTGGAAGAAGAACTAACATTTATTAAATCTTACACATTTTTGCTGCAGATTCGTTTTGATAAAAATGTGGAATTTAAAATAGAGGTAGGGGAGGTTGACCGAAGATTGTTACTGCCTCCGATGGCTCTGCAGATCCTGGTTGAGAACACGATCAAACACAACGAAGTGTCGCAGGAATCGCCTCTAAAAGTGAATGTTTTTGTGGAACAGCATAAGCTGGTGGTGAAGAATAATCTTCAGCCCAGGAGTAATGTTGAACCGGGAAGCAAAACCGGCATTAAAAATATTGAAGAGCGTTATAGATTTTTTACCGATGAACTAGTGGAAGTGGACTCATCGAATGGATTTTTCACCGTTAAAATTCCTTTATTAAAAACAAAATGAAGGCTATTATAGTAGAGGACGAAAAATTATCAGCCGAACACCTTGCCAATATGCTAAAAAGGATTGGTGCGGAGATAGAGGTTGTTGCTTATTACGATTCGGTTAAAAAATGCCTGGAAGAATTTAAAAAAGGTATTAAAGCCGAACTGCTTTTTATGGACGTGCACCTGGCAGATGGCCTGAGTTTTGAAATTTTTTCGAAGATGGAGATCGATGCGCCGGTTATATTTACAACGGCTTACGATGAATACGCCATAAAAGCTTTTAAAGTAAACAGCATCGATTACCTTTTAAAACCCATAGGCGCTGAAGATCTGAAAGGCGCCCTTGAAAAATTAAGGAAGATAAAATCGAGTGACAGACTTACCGTACTGGACAACATCGCCAATGCCTACAGTACGCTAACAAAGTCTTACAAGAACAGGTTCATGGTTAAAACCGGCGATTCTATTTCTTCCATCAAAACGTCAGATATCAGTCATTTTCTTTCGGAAGATGGGGTGGTACTTCTCTTTACCAATACAGGGAAACGTTACGTGATCGATTATACACTCGACACCCTGGAAAGGGCCATTTCTCCGGAAGAATTTTTCAGAATCAATCGTAAAGTGATCATTCACATCAACAGCGTTCAGAAAGTGAGTTCCTATTTCAACAGCCGTCTCAAATTACAACATCCAGCCATTGCTGAAGAAGATGGGGTTGTGAGCAGGGAGCGTGTGAGTGATTTTAAAGCCTGGCTTGATCGTTAGGTTTTGTTAGCTTTCGTTTTCCTGAGATCTGGTAGAAACGCGGTAATGATTCCCAGCAAAGGAAGATAAGCGCAGAGATTAAAAACGGTATCTAACCCGGCCTGGTCAGCAAGTTTACCCAATAAGGCAGAACCGATGCCGGCAATGCCAAATGCAAAACCAAAAAAGAGCCCGGAGACCAGGCCGATTTTACCAGGCAATAGTTCTTGTGCATAAACCAGGATGGCAGAGAAAGCCGAAGCCATGATCACGCCAATGATAACTGTAAGGATGCTGGTCCAGAATAAATTCGCATGAGGAAGTAGAAGGGTAAAAGGAGCGATGCCAAGAATGGAAACCCAGATAATTATTTTTCTCCCAAACTTATCGCCCAGCGGACCGCCAGCGAGTGTGCCAGCCGCCACTGAAATGAGGAAAATGAAGAGGTAAAATTGTGATTGTTGTACACTCAATCCGAATTTGTGGATCAGGTAAAAGGTATAATAACTGGTGATACTGGTGAGGTAAAAATATTTGGAAAAAATAAGGATCAACAGGACGATAATTGAGAATACGATGCGCGATTTTGAAAGAGGGAGTTTTGTTTCCTCGTGCATTTTTTTGTTCTGAGACCGGAGAAACAAATGTTCTTTATACCATTTGCCAACGTTCATCAGCACAAAAATGCCAATAGTAGCGGCCACCAGGAACCAGAGAATTTGCCTTTGACCGGAGGGAATAACAATGGCGGCAACGAGCAATGGTCCAACCGCCGTGCCGGTATTTCCGCCAATCTGAAAAATGGATTGAGCCAGTCCGCGTCTCCCACCGGAAGCAAAATAGGCCACTTTGGATGCCTCGGGATGAAAAATGGAAGAGCCTGTACCTACCAGTGCTACTGCTATGAGAAGTGTAGGAAAGGAAGATGCGCAGGCGAGCATGATCATTCCCGAAAAGGAAAAAAGCATGCCGATGGCAAATGAATAGGGCTTGGGATTACGGTCTGTATAATTGCCTACAAAGGGCTGCAGCAACGAAGCCGTTAGCTGAAATGTAAAGGTTATCCAGCCGATCTGCGAAAAACTCAGGTTGTAATTTTCCTTAATCATGGGATAAATGGAAGGGATCACGGACTGCATCATGTCGTTGAGCAGGTGGGCAAAGCTGATCGAAAAAAGAATGGCGTAAACGGTATGTTGTCCGAGTTGTTTTTCTGCGCTTTTCATAAAAGAAAAGAGGTTCGTGGGTTTAAACGAATTACAAAAGTACGTTTTTTGAAAAGGGGCTTTTCATTTGTTTTCAACCAGTAGCAGGTCTGGTAATGTGGGGAAAAGAAGCCGGTGATCTTTAAATTTCCTGGTGTGTAAGAAATACGATAATAGTTAAACTCAACAACAAATAAAAAAACTATCGTACGAAATGCCAGACCACCGGCTTTTGCGGGATATGTAAAAAAACCATCAACAACATCAGTTTAGTTTCCCGCCCTTCTAAAGTACTTTAAAATGCCCCGAAATATGTCGTTTTAAGCTTAGAAGTAAATTAGAATTTGGGTTGAAAGTTTAATGTGAAAATAGAACCTACATTTTTACGCGACTCTATTTTTACAGGACATCCGTGAAGGTCAAGTATTTTTTTGGTTAGCGCCAGGCCAATGCCGTGACCTTTTATTTCTGCAGTATTGTTGGATCTGTAGAAGGGTTCAAAAATCAATTTAATCTCTTCGGGATCGAGACCGATGCCTTCGTCCCTGAAACTTATTTTAATAATGTTGCTTACCTCAAGTTGAATGTGGCAGGTTTTATTCTGACTGAATTTGCAGGCGTTGTCGATAAAGTTTATAAAGGCCACATGCAACAAACCTTCGTTCCCCATAAGAATCAGCTTTTGTTCGTCTTCGGGCATGTTGGTAAAGCTGAGGTTTACCTTGCAATTTGGATTGTTTTTCTGAAAGGTATCTTTACAAAACCAGAGTACATCATCGATTCGGACTTCCTTTAGCCCGACTTCATTTTCATAATTAAGTCGCGCATATTCAATTAAATCCCGGGTGGTGCGGTTTAAATTTTTGATATCTTCTAAAATGGAAGTCAAAATTTCCTTGTATTGTTCATTACTCCGGTCATTCATTAGCACCACCTGGAGTTGCGAAGTGATCGATGTCAAAGGATTCTTTAATTCGTGGGAGGCACCGGAAACAAAAATTTTCTGGAGTCTAAATGCATTTTCAATTCGTCCAAGTAAACTGTTAAATGTTTCGGTCAGCCGCCCAATCTCGTCTCTCGACTTTCGCTGATGCAGGCGCACTTCCATTTTATCCACGTCGAGTTTTTTAACTTCATCAATAACGTTAGACAATGGTTTTAGGGCACGGCCTGCATAAACCCATCCTGAAACGGCAACGATGGAAATGAGAACCGCCAGTAATATAAGAATACTTTGTCGGAGGTTGCCTAGTTTACTTCTCCCGAATAGATCTATACCTCCTGCAAAAACCACGAACCTGTTCTGGTTGTCGCTGTAAGTGAGTCCAATGATTTCAAAAAGTCCGTCGGCAAAGTGAGCCTTATTTTTTTTCTTCACTTCGTTGATGTATTCCTCCGTAACTGCGAAGGAAGTACTGTCGGAACTGGAGTAAACCTCCCGGCCATCATCATTAAAAATACGAATAACCTCAAAGGGAATTTTGTCCTTTTGTGTCCGGTCGAAGATCCTGAGCATCGTAGAATCGATTTGTTCAACAAAGATGAAGATCTCGGCGGAAGTAATGGCTTTATTCTCAAGGCGGCGATACAGTTCGCTTTCGCGATACTGGGCAGACGAATAATAGATAATGCCAAACCCCGAAATCAGGATGATGGTCACTACAAGCATAAATTGCAATGATAACCGCGTGCGGATCTGCATGTTTATTTTTCTTCCCTAAAAATATAACCCATTCCTTTTTTGGTATGGATCAGTTTAGGCTCGTATGTTTTGTCTACTTTATTACGAAGATAGCTAACATACACTTCAATTATGTTGGTTCCTGTATCAAAATCCAGGCTCCATACCTTTTCTGCAATTTCCTCCCGGGAAATCACACGGTTAGGATTTTTCATAAAATATTCGAGAAGAGCGTATTCCTTGGCGGTGAGACTAATGATCTGGTCGTTGCGGAACACTTCCTTCGTGTCCAGGTTCATTTTGAGGTTGGCATTCTGAAGAAACCTATCGGCATCTTCCTTTACTTTGTTCCGGTTTGCCTGAACCTTGATCCTTGCAAGCAATTCTTCAAAATCGAAAGGTTTTACAAGATAATCATCACTTCCGGAGTCAAAGCCCCTGAGTTTGTCAGCGGTAAGACCAAGAGCCGTAAGCATGATCACAGGTGTGTAATTCTTGCTTTCCCTTAGTTTTTTACAAAATTCGAGCCCGTTAATTTTAGGAACAATAATGTCGGTAATAATAACATCAAATTTATTTCTTCCGGTAAGCATCAGGGCGGTTTCACCATCGTATGCTATCTGAACATCGTAACCTTTTTCCTCGAGACCTTTCTGAAGTGTATTCGCAGTCTTAATCTCGTCTTCAACAACCAAAAGTTTCATGCGGTTAAAAGTACTGGATTTTAGGATATTAAGCTTAGAATTAGCTTAGAAAAGCCTGGTATCAGCCAATTTTAGAATGGAATTAGAATAATTTGAGAAAATACAACAATCCTTTGGAATTTTGTTAATTCGCTCTTATCTGAATTAATTTAAGGTGAGGATAACATAAATTTAACTTTTTGAAGTATATATTTGGGATACGCTAACTAAAAACACTGTACTATGCTATTACTTCTTTCTATTCTTACAATTACTATTTCCCTTGCTGGTTTAATTGTTTATTTCCAGAATAAACGAAAACAACGCCGCAAGGATCTTTATCCTCTGCAGGTGAAGGTACTTTCTGAATTACTTCGCGAAATGCGAACCAATAAGTTGTCGCTACACGTGGTTCAGAATGCTGAACCCAAAGAAGTGGGATCGATTACTGTAAGCGAAGTGGCGCAGAGCCTGGATGCTTCGGGAGAATTTTCTAAAGAAAAGTATGATGACCACAAATTGTTTATTGCCAAAGGCGCCGAGCCTTTACCGGGCCTGAGCAAATATATTGGAAATGGAATTTTGCCTAAAGATATCCGCTCTGAACTGAAAGATTTCCAGAGTACAAAATTCGAAAAAGTAAGTATAGGTAATACGCCTTGTTTTGTGTTGGCCCCGAATGGTCAGCGATTAATGAGCAATGAGGTGTTGTTGCAGGGGAATGCCGACGCATTTGAATCCTGGTTAACGTTCAGGGAAAGAGCAAACAATATTGAATACATGGTTCAGCAATGGGTTGCCGAAAACTCACCCCAGGAACTGGATTCCAAAAAGTTCATGAACACTAAGGTTCTCGAAGCCTAGAACCTATTTTTTCCGGTCTCTGCTTGGGTTATTTTATTAACTTGGCCCATGCTTCATAGGAACATTTTCTGCAGTTTGTTTTTTGTATGCATGGCCTATGCGCTTCATGCAGATTTTTATCCGGGGGAGAACGCCTTTGTGAATCACACGTCCCTTTGCCTGCAGGAGGACCCGGTGCACGGCGCCGTGCGTTACGATCTTTCTTACTGGAGAATAGGCCAGCAAACGCCGCACGAAGGGCAGGAGCAGGCCCAGGTTTCAAAAACGTACCCGGCATTTTTTGTTTCTGGTCTCGATTGTGCCACGCGTTATTTCTGGCAGGTGAGGGCCTATGACGCTTCGGGGAACATGATCCGGGAAAGCCCGCCTCATACCTTCCAGGTGCTGGAAGCGAAAGCTGTGCTTCCGCACATTAATGCTGTAAAACTCGACATCAAAACATATAACAAGGAACAATCTGCCGGCGGTTATATTGCTATTGATTATGCGCGGGCTATTTTTAACCGCGAAGGGAAAGTGTTATGGGTTCTGCCTGATATCCCTGGAGTGGTTGAACGCCAGACCCAGATCCGTGATCTGAAAATGACAGAGGATAATACCATTACCTTTCTCACGCCCGATAACGCTGTGGAAATTGACCTGGAGGGCAGTGTTTTATGGAAAGCACCATCGCCTTGTTACATTGGCGGAGATACCATGACCTACCATCATGAATTTCAAAAAACAAAACGTGGTACCTATATGGTATTGGTCTCACGTCTACTGAGAAAAAAATTGCCGGATAGTTTTCGCAAAGAGGAAATTTTAAAAGCCGATAAAAACATAGAACTTGAAGACGGGAAATGTTACAAGTGGACACCCGTGAGCATGCTGGTGGAATTTGATAAACAGGGAAAACTGATCTGGTATTGGGATTCCGACAATTATTTAAAGGATGAAGATCTTGCTTACAAAAAAAATCCCAACGGCACTCCTACCATGTTATCGCACGCGAATGCTTTTAGCGAAAACGAAGAGGCCACCCATGTCTATGTTGGTTTCCGTGACCTGAGCAGGATCGTAAAAATCAACAAACAAAAAGGAAAAGCAGAATATAGTTTTGGAGAAAAATTTCCTTCGGGCGAAGCACAAACAGCTAATAATCTTTTCAGACGCCAGCATAATGCAAAAATCACCAGGCACGGTACACTACTTATCTTTAATAACAATGAACCACCCGACAACAAGGGGCGTTTAAAAAGCACGGGAATAGTTGAAATAAGCGATAAGAACAGCAAAGACGATAAAGGACTCGTATGGCACTATGATTTGGACACACTGGCAGAGAATTGGAGTTCAGGAGGCGGTAATGTTACCGAACTTTCGAACGGAAGTCTGTTACTGTGCACCGGTGTTGTAAACAGGATTTTAGAAGTAGACCGCAAAGGCAAACTGGTTTGGGATGCAAGGGTAATGTCTTTCGCGCCGGGCGATTCGATCTGGAGAGCTTATCCGCAATACCGCGCCAGCTGGGTGCCGGATCTGAAGTATTTTTATTTTTACGCGATGCCGCAGATGAAACAGAACGGTCCTGAATTTTTGTATTCCACATTAATCGCCAATACAGGTACCAGCAAAGATTCTTACCTGGTGGAATGGTTAAATGAGAACAGGGTTATTCAAAAAGATGAAATAAAAGACCTGGACGCTGGTAAAACAAACAACCTTTCCTTAAAACCCGGTTCAGGAAAACCAAGAGGTATGCTGGTCTTAAGAGTTACTTCAATCAGCAGTGGGCGTACCGAAGTGTTTCCATTCCGACCTTAAAACACAAACCACTAAGGCACTTAGTACACTCTGTTAGAATAAGAAGACGTTAGTGACTCTTGATGACCTTAGTGTCTAAGTGGTTAAATACGATGTCATGCTGAGCAGGGCAAATGTGTTGCACACATTTGAGCCCGAGAGTGTGTTAGAAACGAAGCATGCTTTTAAAAAGGCGGTTCATTAAAATCTTCAATGTCATTGCGTTTTACAATGTCAGTGTTGTGTTCATCAATCTTATCCCAGTTTTTAGAGGCAACGGTTTTTGTTCCTGAATTTAGGAATTCGTCGTTTTGCTGCAAGGCACCGCCACCACCGGAAGTATTTTGCTGATAAATAAAATCCTGTCCCTCGGTGTAGTCGAGATCGGCAAATTTAGCGTACTGGCCAATAAAGCGCAGTTTAACCGTTTCCAAAGCACCATGCCTGTTTTTTGCGATGATTACTTCGGCCCGGCCACGCGTTGGCTCGTTGTTCTCGTCAACCTCCAGACCGTAATATTCCGGACGATAAATAAACATAACCATATCAGCATCCTGTTCAATGGCTCCGGATTCACGGAGGTCACTTAGTTGAGGACGTTTACTGCCACCAGGTCTGTTTTCAACCTGACGACTTAATTGTGATAGTGCTATGATTGGAATTTCAAGTTCTTTGGCAAGGCTTTTTAAACCCCTCGAGATCTGGCTGATCTCCTGCTCGCGGTTTCCTTTTCCGTCGGGACCCCCGCTCATCAACTGTAGGTAATCGATGATGATCAGCTCTATCTTTTGATTCTCTTTTAAACGGCGGGCCTTAGCGCGCAGTTCGAAAATGG
>JAEUTM010000425.1 GCA_016788025.1 Bacteroidia bacterium | reverse complement strand
TTCAAAGGCCTGTAAAAACTCAGGACTCACTACCAAGTTGTAATCACTCTTTGTGCAGTATTGAATATAATTTTTCAAGCGCTTAAATAATAAAAAGTCGCTGTAAGTTTTTGAATATAAAAAAGGATCAGCCGGAATGGTTTTCGAAGTATCCTGGATTTCTTTATTTGACATTCCCGGAGCTTCTTTAAATACTTCGTTAAGATTGTAGCACACATATTTTCCCAACTGATAAGGAGAAGAAGAAACCCAAACCAGGCCATCTTCCGGCTGAAAAATAATAGAGTGATGGGCAAGGAGTTGGTTCATCGCTTTTTCGTTTGTAAGGCCAATTTTTTTATCGTTCAAACCATTCTGATCTCTTAGAATTGCAGCAGCATCTTTTGGTTCAATTTTAGGATGTTGAGCCAGGAGCTGATCCATTCGGAAATAACGATAAAGCGACGAACTCTCCACCATGTTTTTGTTATTGTAATAATCATCCTTAAACAAATTACTTCTGTAATGATTTGAACAGATTAGCTGGTCATTATTTTCAGAGTACAGATTTGTTTTACCAGGAGTTTTTTCGATGATCACTGCTTTATGGTCTTTGGATGAACCAATAAGAATGGATTCTGAAACAAAGGTTTTTCGTTTTTCTGCAATGTCATAAGCCTGCTGTATGGTTTCTGCGTATTGCAGGATTTCTTTTACCAACAGTGAAATCGGAGTAGCAGCGCTGGTAGGGATTTCTGATTTTGCCGCATTGATGGTTACAGTTAAGCCTTTATCGTTCATGCCTGAAACTACGCCAGTGAAACCGGCCCAGGTGACATACATAAATTTGTATCCGGTTTTTGGTTTGGTGAAACAAACGATCTTATTCTTTGCAAAATCATCTCCTGCAAAAAAATCAAAGTTTCTTCCCAATAAAAGTTTTCCGTCTTCTGTTTTTGTATTCCATGCACCGAAAGATGTACAACCCACTGTCATGTTTTTGTCTTGCAAAGCATGGCCAATATCATGAGCGCTGTGGTAATTTAAAATCCGGTAATATTTCGGAGCAAGATGATCGTATTTGTCGGATGCGCTGAGAGACACTCCATAAATTTCTTCAAGGTATTCCGGACTAATATGGTCCGGAATATTGCGGTTAAAGTAAGCTACAAAGTATTTTAAAAACTGCAGGTAACTTTCAGATGGTACCAGTTCTTTGATCTGGTTAATAAAAACTGTTTCCTGGTAATCTGCCAGGTCTTTTGTGAGCTTCCCATTGATCACGCCGCGTTCAAAAGCATCACCTTCCACATACATTTCCCAAAGTCCAGATTCGCTTTTACGTAACCAGTTTTGACCGAGCGTACGAAATTCCGGATTCTTAATTGTCACCTCTTTTTGTTCAACACTTCGATCATTTATTTCAGGAGTGCTTAAATGTATCGCGGAAAGGAAATAGGCCAGAAAAAAGACTAAGACTAAACCAATAATCAAAATGACCCTAAAAAAACGCTTCCGTGGTTTTGTTTTTCTATTTGCTGTTTTTTCCAAGTATGGTCTCTGTAAATTTCCGAAGCAGCAAATATACGAAATCCCAGCCATAGCCTGGTTTTTAGTTCTGTTACAATTCTTATCTTGTAGTCGAGATTTAGCTCCGGAAAACGTGCGCTTCCTGCTTAAAGTTCTTATAGTCCTGGTTCCGTTTCTGCCTCAGATTGTTCTGTGTCAGGCTGACAGCACTCAACTTAAAGATTCACTGAGGATTTATAAAAAAATTAAAAATTTTGCTGGTGAGCGAAAGTTCACCCGCTGGATTTATGAAGCTGTCTTTGTGGATCCGGAGCCAAAAGAATATCCCAGGCAGCCAGCAGGCCGCCAGAATAAAAATGTAAATCCCTACCTGAAACATTCCGGAAAAATCATCCGCGAGATCAACATTACGGTATACGATCCTTTCGGACATTCGGTAAATGATACTTTGCTTCACAATATAAACGGAATGCAACGTTTCGGAAACCACCTGCACATCAAAACCAAACAATGGATTGTTTTTAACCGCTTGCTTTTCGAAAAGGGAAAACAGCTGGATCCGCTTCAATTAAGTGAGACCGAACGTTTGCTTCGCACGACCACTTTTATTAACGACGCGCGGATCACAATCACTCCTCTCGGCAAGACTGATAGTGTGGATATAAACGTAGTAGTGCAGGACAAATGGCCCTTAACAATACCTTTCCTGGTAACTGATGTTTATACCAGCGCCCGTTTACGAAATCAGAATTTATTTGGCTGGGGCCAGCAGTTTGAGCATTACACCCGGTATCGCTACAACGGTACTTATGATTTTGATGGTTTTTATAGAATTTCCAACCTCGATAATACTTATATATCTGCTACGATAGGTTACAATTATGATGTGATAAAGGGTACACAAGTTGATATTTCTTTTGACCGCCCTTTTTTCTCACCTCTTTCAGTCTGGGCGGGAGGGTTTAGCACAGCGCGGCAGTGGCGTTATTTTGATTATCTGGATCCGGATTCCCTGGAACGCAGGACAAGTCTGCAAATCATGGGTTACGACGCCTGGCTCGGTCGTAGTTTTAAACTTAGCAGAAGTCGCTCGCTCTTTAGCCAGAGTACTAATATTGTTGCAGGTCTTCGGCATTTTAAGAGCTGGTATCCCGAACGTCCGCCAGGCAGTATAGATACAATGCGGGTTAACGAGGGGCAGACGGCTGTGCTCGGCAATATCGGCCTGGCGGTGCAGCAATATTACAAGGATAGCTACATTTATCGTTTCGGGATTACAGAGGACGTTCCGGAGGGCTTGATAATACAGGCAACTTACGGAGTACTTCAGAAAGAATTCAAAAAACTACGGTATTACAGCGGAATAGAAATTGCCAGAGCCCAACATTTGAAGATCGGCTATCTTTCGGCTACTGCGGCTTACGGAGTTTATTATAACCGCGGCCTTAGTAATGATATTACAACACAGTTAAAACTATATTATTTCAGTAACCTCGCCAAAAGCGGACGCTGGTATTTCAGGCAGTTTATAGACTATACATTGGTTCATGGTGAAAATAAATTTAATGGAGAGAGATTGACTATCGGTAGCGGAGAATTATACGACTATGATGGTACCCTTTTGTCCGGGAACACCAAAATGCTCTTGAACGCAGAAACTGTTTGTTACCTTCCTTACAACCTGATTGGATTTAAATTTGCTCCTGTTGCAATGATAGGCCTCGGAATGCTGGGAGATAAGGAGAATCCTTTGTTGGAAAGCCGTTTGTATCAATCTTATTCCCTTGCGCTGATGGTAAGAAACGAGAATCTACTTAGCAGCACTTTCCAGGTATCCATTGGCCTTTATCCCTTCACACCACAAAATGATTCCTTTTCGGTGCTGTACAACCCTGTTACAAGTTTTACTTTAAGGGTAAGACCATTCATAGCCTCGAGGCCTGAATTTATAACGTATTGATAATGTAAGTGGATTATTGGATCCTGCGCATCTCAAGCTCTTTCGGTTGGCTGATCACCATCGGAAACTTCTCAATTTTAACAGAACTGCTGTCGAGTCCAAATGCTTTTGCTTCACTCATACTGAATCGTTTCATGATGAAATAAATGTTCAGGATGAGTTTTTCCAGGGCTGGTAGATCGTTGTCGTAAGAGAGGAATTTTTCCACCACCACAAATTTAAAATCACCAATCACATTATTCTTGTTTAGGGATTCATAACGGCTGGTAATATCTACCTCTTTATTTTTCACCAGATCTTCCACCACTTTTCTGAAG
>JAEUTM010000417.1 GCA_016788025.1 Bacteroidia bacterium | reverse complement strand
TTTCAGAAAGTTTATAATTATATAATCCAGTCCCTATACCAAAACCACTTACGGTCTTATTAGCATAGTTATGGAGGTTAAGCAATAAGTTAAGTTTTTTATATTTCATAGGAACGAAAACTGCAATGTCGTTTCCAAAATGGGTAGGAGCATATTGCGTAAAGAGATTGAAAGAAAAATTATTGTTTAACTTAATGCTATTAATAAAAAATATCGCTGGATTAATAAAATTAAGTAATGACAACTTTTTTTGGTTCTTTAAATACAATTGTTCTTCAGATGAAAGGTCTGAAAACCCTATTCTGCGGTTTACTCCATATCCACCTGGAAACGAATCCCTTGAATTGTATGGTAAAGAGGGGTTAAACATATCATAAACCCAGGCAGTTAAGTCTGCTCCGGCGTAATCTCTTTCAATTGGGTTCTTATTTTCGTGTGGCGGTGCTAAAACCTTAACGGAGTCACTGATGGAACTGGTTGAAAATTTAAAATAGTTGTAGACGTAATAAGCATTATAAAGCAGTAGCGCATTTTTATTCAAGGTTCTTTTTTTGTAAAAGTCATTCAGACTAGTCTTTTCATTTAACGCTATTTCGTATTGAACACCCGCCACATAGGAATACAAAAGGTTGTTTGGGTTTTCAGTTTTTAAATGGGTTAAGACAGAATCAGAAATACCATAGACTGTTCCGTCCCATTTATTCAATATCCAATTACCATTTTTGGAGGAGATGTTGCCAACACCTAAAACAGACCTGTGAAATTCCTCGTGTCCCCAAACACCTAATGGAATTGGAAGCTCACTGGCATATTGTGAAAAAACCAGGCTAAGTCCATATTTAAAAATGGCATTACCAACTTTTCTGCCCTTTTTGTATTCTTTGTTTTTTGGGATAAATATTTTGTCTCCTAATGCATCAATTCCCCAAAAGCTTAACTCGTAGAAATCGTTTGATAATTCAAACGATTGTTGCATAGATGGTGCACGATATGGTAATAAGTAATTCTGCGGTAGATCAACAAGAGGTAAACTTAATCTAAGTTTATAAATAGCTGAGTCCTGACCGAAGGACATTAATGTTAAAACACAAAGAGCAATGCTTAAAAGAATATTTTTAGGGTTCATTTTATTTTACGCGTTTGTTTAAAGTTGCGCATAGCTGCCTGCCAAGGCTAGTTTAATTAGTTACAATCGCTGTTGTTGTTTCACAGCGCTTTATTATTGCATAAGTAACCAATGTCGGAGATATTTGCAAGTTCTGCTTAGCGGCTAGATTCATTTATTTCTTCTTGATCTTTGAAATGGTTTTACCGATAGATTTTGTGGGTTTATCCATGTCTTTTATTGCAAAATCAACGGCTTCTTTAATGAGCGCCTTTACTTTCGGGTTCCTGTAGTCGGATGTTTTTTTTATGTCGATGTGCCGGATTAAATTGCCGGTCCCAGTCAGGAGTTTATGCGGATCCTTCAGTAACGTTCCTTTATTAAATCCTAGATTGAGATGCTTCGTGTAAATGGGTAGCATACAAAAGGCGTCGGATAATTTTTCGGAGATTGAAAAGACCGATGTTAAGGCGTGGGTATGATACAAAAGCTCATTGCAGTCTGGGTATATCTCCAGAATGTATGCTCGTAGATCTACGAACAGCTCAGTGACTTCCTGTTCTTTAAAGTTTAACAGGTTTTGAAAATCCGGATGAATGGGTCTTGGGTTTTTCATTTTGCTGCAGGATTGTATTGCATGGCACAAATAAGGTTTCCTTCCGTATCCAGGAATTTGGCGATCCAACCTACATAAGGTATAGCTGTTTTCTCCATGAGCACTTTTCCGCCATTGTTTTTTACGCGTTCGGTTATATCGTCAATGTTCTCAACAGCAATCGTGCATTCCAAACCAATAATCTTTTCCGGCACAGGGGAGTATTTTCGTGATTGCAGGGCTCCTATGAGTTCCCCGTTTTCGGTGTTGTCTGCTTTAATTTGAAGGAAATCCTCCTGTCCATAGCCGTTGAAGCCCCATTCAAAAACCTGGTTGTAAAATTTTTTTGCCCGTTCCATATCGTCTGTGTGAATGGCAAAGTGTGTCAGTTTGTTGCTCATGATTTTAGGTTTGGTTGTTTTATAAATTTCCCTATTCCTTCTCCTGCAGGAAGTGTATGATGCTTTGCGTGTATTCCCCCGGTTTGTCCCACCAGATAATATGCCCCGCGTTTTCTATAAAATGGTAACGGCCTTTCAGCAGGTCGGCATATTCAAATACCGAAGCGTAGTCACCTTGGTCGTACTGACCCTGCATTACCAGCGTAGGAATGGAGACTTTTTTCAGCCTGGCTCTTATATCGCTTAGTCTGCCGTAGTAATTGCTGAAGCCGTGGGAGTATCCGCCGGCGCCACCTTCTTCGGGTTTTACATGTGTAACATCCGCCACCATTCCCCTGGTAAATTTGGAGGCCATGGTATTGGTGTAGTCGTCAAATTCTTTGTCGCTTGCCCATTTGGTGTTAAAGGCCATGGCGCAGAGCATGCTCATCACAATGCGGGGCTGAAGAAAATCTTTTTCTGTTTGCCCGAAAACGTCCAGCGGTGTTTTAAATGTATATTGCTGTGGTGTAGGATACAGGGCCCGCATGTCTGTCGACGATCCGTCGGCGTTTGTCCGGTAGGGCTGCAGGTCGCCAGGCGACGAGAATATCAGCTTGTCTACTTTTTCGGGACTGTTTGCCGCAAAATGCGCAGCCAGAATGCCTCCGTAAGAGTGCCCTAATAATATAACCTTATTGGCTTTGATGTGCCGGTGGATAATTTCGTCCAGGTTCTTTAAGTGTTTTTCAAAGGAATAATCCTTTGGCTTCGAAAGCCGGTCAGATAATCCCGAACCGACCTGGTCGTACAGGTAAACATCGTAGCCCTTAAGCGCTAAATCTCTCATAAGCTCTATGATGCTGGAATGAATGTAGCCGCCTGGACCTCCATGCAGGAAAATAATCGGCGCATGTGCATTTGCAGAATCTCCTTCTATGTTGGTGTAAGCAATCTTATATCCTTCCTGCATGTTCCAGTATTTTGTATCGGAGCGCGGTTGAATGGGCTCAATGGTTTGTTTTATCGGGACCAGGCTCCAGGTGAAAAACGTGAGGACAAGGATGCCGACGAAATAAAGGGTATATTTTAGAATGCGTTTGAAAAGTGACATGTTCCTTTTTGTTGTTTATTTCGAAACCTTCCTGCGGTTGTCAACAAATTCGAGGATATCGCCGGGTTGACAATCGAGCGCTTTGCAGATAGACTCCAGTGTGCTGAAACGAATGGCTTTTGCTTTTCCTGTTTTTAAAATGGAAAGGTTTGATAAGGTGAGTTCCACTTTTTCAGACAGTTCGTTCAGCGACATTTTGCGCCGGGCCATCATTACATCCAGGTTTACAATAATAGGCATGGCTTATACAGTTAGATCGTTTTCGTTTTGAATATCAACTCCTTTTTTAAAGATGATCGCTATAATATAAATAACGGCGCCCATCAGGATGAAGGCCTGGCTGTCGACCCAGAACAGGTTTAAATTGGCAGCATTAAAACCCTGCTGCATTAAGCTGTCGGCTGTTTCCCGGGCAATGAGGCTCAGGAGGCCGATAGCCAGTGTAAAATAACTCATCAGCATAATATGTCTTGCCACAAAAGCGTCGAAAGGTTTAGACAAATCCATTTTATGCATCAGTCTAACGACAATGTAGAACAGAAAGGTTTTTAATACCGCGATAGAAATAATAAAAACATACACTGCATAAAAAGCAATTTTGCTGCTTTTGTAAAGTTCTGTCAGATCTAATTTCTGGTAAAGGTTCGGGAGGAACTCAGGTTTGTAAAGACTGAAAAAGAAATTAACGAGCACTCCTCCGGCTTCAACACCCAGACCCGCAAAAATGAGCCAGGACACCACCAGTAGGAATATGAAAATAAAATTGTTGGTTTTTGTCATGATGATAACAGATTTGGTCTTTCGCAAATGTAATAAATATTTATTGATAAACAATAAAAATATATTAATCAACGATATAGTTTTCAGTTTGTAATTTCCAGTTCGTTCAGAGCGCAGTCCCTTCTCCGAAGGAACCTATAGAGCAGTGATTTACGGTGCTTCTGTCGCTTATTAACTTGATGCATAGCCGAAGGAACCCATAGAGCGGTGATTTCAACCCTCTGTCACGTCCTTCCGAGGCCTATTAACAGTGATGCATAGCCGAAGGAACCTATAGAACAATGATTCACGGCTCTTCCTCGCCTATTAAAATTGATGCATAGCCGAAGGAACCTATAGAACGTTGATTCACGGCGCTCCCGTTGCTTATTAACTTGATGCATAGCCGAAGGAACCTAT
>JAEUTM010000494.1 GCA_016788025.1 Bacteroidia bacterium | reverse complement strand
AGCGGGGCTTTACCTGGGTAAAAGTTATCTGTATCATCATGTTTACAGGCTTCGGCCTGTTTTATGTTCCTTCTCACAGCATAACCGTTTTGCCCGATAGTCGGGTTTGGAAGGATATTTTTTCTTCTGCCTTCGCAGGTTCCTTAATTTATGTTACCTATGCTTACAGCGGATGGAATGCGGCAGCTTATATCTCGGGGGAAATTGAAAATGCCAGAAAAAACTTACCGCGCGCGCTTATCCTTGGAACCTTATGTGTGATGGTTATTTATACGGTTCTTAATTATGTGTTCTTGTATACAGTTCCAATAGACGAATTAAAAGGCGAACTGGAGGTTGGTTACCTGAGCGCTAATAAGATTTTTGGACCCCATGTAGGCCAATTTATGAGCCTTGTGATAGCAGTGTTGCTTGTATCCACCATCAGTGCCATGATTCTTGCAGGGCCACGTGTGATGCAAAGCATGGGCCGAAATATTGGCGGACTTAACTTCTTTGCGATTGCTAACAAAAACAATGTACCTTATGTAGCTATCATTTTTCAGTCGGCTATTGCCTTGTTCCTCGTACTCACTTCGTCTTTCGAGTCACTAATAACGTATGTGAGTTTTACACTCAACCTTTTTACATTTCTTACAGTGGCTGGTGTTTTTGTACTGCGACGTAAATTCAGAAGTCTGGAAGTGCCTTATAAAACGCCACTTTATCCCATAACACCTTTAGTGTTTCTTGCTATTGTACTTTGGATCCTGATTAATATTGTAAAAGAAAAACCAATGGAATCGATCTTAGGCTTGTGTACGGTAGTGGCAGGATTAGCCATTTACTTCCTTACAAACAAAAAAGGGACTAAATAAACTTACATTTCCTGCTTGCAAAAAGGCACATTCTCAACAGGATTATTCCGTGTTTAAATCGCGAAATATTTGTGGTGCCGTAAGTGCGTTCACGATAACGGATTGGCACTTCCACGATTTTGAGATTCAATTTGTGTGCTCCAAAAAGCAGATCAAAATCACCAAAAGGATCAAACTCTCCGAAGTATTTCCTGTTCTTGGTAAGCTTAATATAATCCCAGCGGAACATTACCTTGGTTCCGCACAATGTGTCTTTAAAACGCTGGTCGAGCAACCAGGTGAACGCCCAGCTGAAAAAATGGTTTCCAAGATAATTAAGGAAACGCATGGCTTCTTTGTCCATAGGATACACAAGACGCGTACCATTAATAAAATCTCCTTTTCCGCTTGCAATGGCATTGTAAAATTTAGGCAGATCTTCCGGTGGAACCGTCAGATCAGCGTCAAGGATCATTAAAATATCTCCGGTGGCCATTTTATAACCTTCGCGAACAGCATCTGCCTTTCCTTTACCTTTTTGCTGACCAATTTTAATATCGTGGGTGGCTGAATATTTTTTCTGAATTTCCTGTATTTTTTGCCAGGTGTCGTCGGTACTGTTCCCCTCAATAAAAATAATTTCTACATGTTTGCCGAATTTCGGCAGGCGGGTAATGGCGTTCTCAATGTTGCCAGACTCGTTACGCGCCGGGATAACAACCGTAGTGGAGTATTTATTAGCGTAAACGGCTTCATTGGTTTCAGGAAGAATCTTCGCAAAATTGTAGATATTGAATCCAAAGAACTTAAAGAACGGAAACTTAGCAAGGTATTTATTCAGAATAAATGAAAGAACCGGAATGTAAAACGGAAAAATAAGGCGTTTCGAATTTCTAAACACATCAAAACCCGATATGAATAAGAGGTTATTGATGTCCCTTGTAGAAAGCCAGTTTTGATGAGGAGTCTTTTGTTTCAGACCAATAAACTCCGTGAACTTAATTAAGGGTTCCCAAAGTGAATTATAATATTGAACAATAATCTTTGTGTTTGCATGACAGCAGGACCGAACCTGCTCGAGTACATTTTCAATATCACTTACAAATCCAATGAGGTTGCTTAATATGATCAGGTCATATTTTTCAGTAAGCTTGATGTCATTGGCATCCATCTCCAGGAACTCTATGCCGCTGTTGGCGTGCCGCTCCTTCGCCCACTGTATGTAAGTTGGACTAAAATCAATCCCTGTTTTTTTAGCACCGGGAATATTTGCCAAAAGATCACCATTTCCGCAACCTACTTCAAGTATCGAAGAATCCTCATGAGCAAAATAAGCACAGTATTGTGTGATTTCGTTCCAGTAGTATTTGCTAAAAAAACGGTTCTTGCGTTTGGAAGCAATGGCGTTAAAATAGTCCTTAAGCTTAGTATCCGGGGCCTTTTTCATTAAAATGACTGTAAAAATAGTAAATTAGTGCAATGCAGCGCACCGTGATCCGCATTCTTACCATATTTTTTATTTTGCTTTTTTTAATGGGAACCCTTTTCAGGATCATGCACTACCCCGGCTCTACAATCATGAGGTTTGTGGGATTACCGGGCTCTGTAATCTGTATTATTCTTTTGTATATATCAGCTCGGGACAAATCAAAAAACACTAACACTTTGGACGATTTTGAAAGCTGAGCTTCAAAACAAAGGCCCGAATCAAAATTTAATAGCTTCCCGATAATTCGATTATATTTGCAGGCGTTTAAATCGAACTCATGCTCAACAGTTGGCTTCCCATAACCAGGATCAAAATTTTCGGAGCGAAAATACTCTATAAGGTTACCACTTTATTTGTTGGCAAAAACAAACGCGTGATCGTACGCGATGGAGTGAACTACGAAGTTGACCTGGCTGAAGGCATAGAACTTTCTCTGTTTTTATTTGGGAAATTCCAAAGCCACATCACAAACAATCCATTTCTTAAAATAAAACCAGATTTTACGATTATAGATATTGGCGCCAATGTTGGCCTCATGACTCTTCAGTTTGCTAAACTGGTGCCTCAGGGTAAAGTCTATTCCTTTGAACCAACCTTTTACGC
>JAEUTM010000490.1 GCA_016788025.1 Bacteroidia bacterium | reverse complement strand
CCAACATACGGTGTCAACGGGCTTTATGATAATACAGTGGGAATGCACAGCGTAACCTTACGCTTAAAGGATGAAAATGGTTGTACGGATCTGCTGACAAAAACGTATAGAGTGAGTCATCCCCAACCGAATTTCTCTTTTAATCATAATCCCATTTGTATGTCGGATATGCCGCTTCAGATGACAAATCTCGCGCCCCAGAGTCCCGATAGTATAAAGAAATTCTGGTACAATATGGGAAATGGAGTTTTTAATGGCACCGGAAATACAATTTTAAACAACTTCGCAAATCCGTCTGGTACCTACTCGCCTACATACACCTATAACATGGGCAATATTCAAGCCCACACGTTTACTGTAACCCAAATCGTTCTGAATGTTGAGGGCTGTGTTGATAGTGTGAAAAAAAACCTGACGGTTAACAATCCTCAAATACTTTTTGGCGCTTTTAAACCAGCCGCCTGCGTTGGCGACCCCCTGATCTTCGGGATTTATGCAGGGGCTACGCATACCAACTACAATATTTATTTCGGCGATTCAGTAGCCTTTAATACCACGGCCTACAATCAAAATATTTTATACCAAAGAGCACACACCTATTATACGCCGGGTGTTTATACACCAACAGCTACGCTGACAGATAACGCTGGCTGCATAAAAACCACAACCTTGCAGCCAATAACAATTGAGCCGTACCCGGTGGCCAGTTTTACCATGTGCAATTACATTAATGGCTCTACCGGAACCGATTTTTGTATGCCTTTTACTTCCAGCATCACAAGCACCAGTCAATATGCCGGTTCAGGTAATCTCATGTATTATTGGGATTTGGGTAAAGGCGATCCTACTACCATAACCCAGTCTTCGGTCGCGGGAACAACATTTACCAACACCGGTAACTATACAGCTAGTCTTACGGTTATGACTCCTTATGCTTCCTGTGCTTCCGCCACTTATTTTAACTTCCATCTTTTTGATCCGCATATAGATTTTGTGATAGTGCCTGACAGCACAAAAAAGTACTTTTGCCTTGGAGAACCCATTACGGTGAGTGTGTCTGCAACCAGTGGATCACAGTATTTCATCTGGGATTTTGGAGATGGTGTTGTAAGGCCAAAGACTTACCTTCCGGCTCCCGGTCCCTTGCTAACTTCTGCATATACAAACACCTATTTTCCTGTACAAACAAATGGCGAGCTTACAATTGAGGTGACGGGTTATGCAGGTAGCGTCACTACCGGAACCGTTACAACAGCTGCTTGTAAAGAAGCGAAACGTAAAAAGGTGAATGTTATCCAGGTACTCGGGGATTTTAAACGGAATGATGAAATAGACCTTTCAGATTTTCGCCACTGCCTGGGTGAGCAGGATGTGTTTGATGCACAAAGCACAAGTAATTCTCCCGGCTCTCTTACGTACACATGGAACTACGGTGACGCAACGTCTGGATACATAAATCCTTGTGCCCATACATACACTACTCCAGGTACCTATAGTATAGAACTGATCAGCATGGAGGGGGCAAATAGCTGTACTGCTGCGATCTCAAAAACAATAGAGGTTCTTCCTTTACCAACATCTTCACTAAGCGTTGCGAATAAATCATGTCCTGATGTGCCATTTGTTATTGCGGGTACGGGAACTCCTGGAGTTTCTGGGGTAATTAGCGGAACCATCGATCCAAATCCTTTAAACGTTTCTGTTGTTTTTGATTCTTTAAATGTATTTACATCAACCATCAGTACTCACGAATCAACCACCTATTCCTTAATCGTAAAAGATAATAATGGTTGTAAAAGTCCCGTGGCAACTGCAAGCATTTATATACCACCGCCTATAAAACATGTTGACTGGGATACCTCGGTGGTTATTGGACAGGAGACACCTTTGAATGCGTACCTCGGAGAAGGATATACGTATACATGGAGTCCGGAGGTTCATTTTTTAAACTGTGATACCTGTCTGTTCTTTAATCCTGTCTCTTCCACAACAATGAACATGACATACACAGTGATGGTTGAGGATTCGATGAAATGCATGATTGAGAAAAATACGTATCGGATAAAAATAATACCGGTCACAAGTCTCGATGTTCCGACAGCATTTACGCCAAACGGGGATGGCACTAACGATATTATTTATCCAAATGGATGGGGTTTAAAGAAGTTGATTTACTTTAAGGTCTTCAACCGCTGGGGGCAGTTGTTATTCGAAAGCAGCGATTTCAAAACGGGCTGGAACGGCATCTACCAGGGTGTGCCGCAGAATATGGAAACCTATATCTACCAGGTATCCGCGGAAACATTCCTTGAAACAGAACCCATACTCACAAAAACAGGAACATTTAAGTTAATACGCTAGATATTCTAGTGCAGGTATTTTCGTTTTGTCATCATGTAGCGTGCCATAAAATTAAGCTGCTCTTTTGAGTATCTGCAGCGGCATCCATAAAAAGACATGAAGTTATCGGTTGGTGGTTTGTAAAAATTGCCCTTCCCATCCTTCAGGCCAGGAGATCCGGAGCAGTCTTTAGAACTTTTTTTTAAGCTTGTGGCAATAAAAGACGGAAAAGGGTCGGCTTCAGTATCACAAAAGCCATCGCCATGTGTATGACAGTTATTAAAATCAGTTCTGTCTACAAATTCCTTCGTGTTGATTGCCGGTGAACAGCAGCCTGGCGGCGGAGGCGGATTAACGGTAACTGTAGGATTTATTTCTGCAAAGGTGTGGGGCAGTCCAAAGTAATGTCCAAGTGCGTGCATCAGAGGTGCTCCAACATAACCAATTCCATTTTTTTCGTACACCGAAGCTGAATCAAGTATAATTGCATCTCTGGGAACTACAGTATCGTTGCCCGGGTGGGTGTAAGCATAACAATTGTCCGGTGGATCCGGTGGAATAGGCATTACAAGTTTCGGAATGTAAATATTAATTGTCTTGTCGGTGTACCAGGTGGATGTAATATGATCTCCAAGAACGCCTGCGCGCCATCTGTTAAAGGGATATACTGGTATAATCACCGTTTTACAATGCTCAAAGCTTACGCAGATAGGAGCAAATGCCGCGTTCATCTGGTTTATCAGAAGTGACAATTGATACCCGGCATAACTCAAAGGATTGGATAGCTGGATGTTGTATGCACTGTCGTTGATAAGATAAAAAACAACCGAGAATTTTTTATCCAGGCAGGTGTCGCTTAAAACAGAACTTGCAAAGGCCGCGCTCGCGGATGTAACCTGTGAAGTACTGTTCCCTCTACCCGGACTTTTTTGATCATTTTGGGACAGATAAACGTTACTGATTATCAGAAAAACTATGGGTAGAAATTTCTTCACCTGGGCTTTTACCAACGCTAAATTTTCGTTATATTTAGACTGCTTGTTATTTACTCAAAAATAAAAAAATTACACGTATGCCCAAGTTAAAATGTGTAAGCTTTATTTTTTTAGTACTGATCTGCATTTGTTTTACAATGCGGGGTCAGATAAGTATCACTCCCTCTGCAGGCTGCGCACCACTTTCCTGTACTCTTTCGGGTCCGGCAGGCGCTACGGCAGTATCCTGGACCTTGGGTGGCACAGCAGGTACTTCCACGCTTAACACAGTAAACCCTCTTTACGCAACAGCTGGAACTTATAATATCACCTACACGGCCATCGTGGGAGGTTCTCCGGTAAGTTATACAGGGCAAGTGGTTGCAAGCGCCGGACCAAATGCGAGTTATTCTTTTGTTCAGCCTTCAACACATTGTATTCCCATGACGGTTAGTTTTACCGGGCAGAGCTCTTCCACCGGAAGTTTTAACTGGTCCTTCGGGGATATCAGCCCGATTGCATCAGGAAACTCTGTATCTCACACCTACACTTTTTCCGGAAGTTTTGTTCCACTGGTGACGTTTTCCGACGCTGTATCGGGTTGCACCATCAATGCTAGTCCTCCTGCTAATCCAACAATACAGGTTTCCAGTCCACCTGTTCCCAACATTCAATCCTCAACAGGTTTTATAGGTTGCTCACCACCTTTTACAGCAAACGTCACAGGAAGCAATTCAATTAACGGCTCTCCAATTGGCGGCGGCGTACTGGCCTATAACTGGACTTTTAACGGAGGAAGCCCTGCGACCTCGAATGTACCATCGCCAGGACAGGTTGTTTATTCAAACATGGGAATCTACACGGCAAGCCTGCAGTTAACCGACAACAACCAATGCAGCAGTGTGGGAACCGTTGCCATAGTTGTAAGTAATCCAACTATTTCGATCATTGTTAGCCCAACGGTATGTTTTAATACGCCAATCCCTGCAACGGTGCAAACCAGCCAAAGCGGATTTTCACTGGCTTATTCCACACCAAGTGTTGTGGCTCCCGGTCCTGTGCTCCCCTTGCCTGAAATGGTAGGCCCCTATCAATACACCATGATGCCAGGCGGGAGTATAACGTTTAAGGATTCACTTTGTTTTTTTAAAGCGGAAGGAGCACAGACTATAACTGCTTATGCCGATGTGGGACCTGGTTGTCCGGTAACAAGCGTTCAGACGGTTGTTTTTGTAGAGAGAGTCGTGGCCGATTACACCTGGACCGCACCGCATATGACTTGCGGGCCAACCATGACGGCTTCCTACATAAATCTTTCCACCACAAACACAAGTTTAACAATGAACTATACGTTTTATGTGGATTATCCACCCTCCACATCTAATTTTGTAAATGGGGTCGCGGGAAGTACGTTTTATATCGCGAACAATATTGCCACACAACCAACCTTTACGTTTGGCCAGGGAAGCGCAAATCCTTATACGATTTACCAGTATTTTATTCCTAACATAACGCTCGTTGCCAAATCCAATTCCATTGCACACTGTAAGGGCGATACAATTCACTACAGTCCTGATACGCTTGGAACACCTACAGCTTTCTTTTATCCGGATAAACGAACGGGTTGCGCACCGCTTACGGTGCGCCTTCGAAACAACTCCTATTATATACCCTGGAACTCTGTAACAGGTTATACCTGGTGTAACGGTGCCACGCCACCCACTTTTGTCACCGGCGTGCCGCCAACACCATATCCTAACGATAGTATTCCCAATCAAACTTTTACATATACCACGCCTGGCATTTATCGACCTTATCTGATCATTGGCACTTCCCTCGGGTGTACAGATACCTCTTTCAAAGACAGCATTATTGTTGTGGATCCTCCCACAGTAAGCGCTTCGTTTCCAACCGATGTATGTGCGGGTCAGCCTGTAACCATTAACGTCAGCGCGAGCCCTGGGACTGCAGGTTCCGCAGTTGCACCTTACAACAAAGTTGATCATTACCATGTGGAAGCCGACAACGGTTTTTTTTCCGGCTGTGTCACAGACAATCACCCGTCCTTTAAATTTACACATGTAGGTTCCTATCCTGTCATTGTTACCGCCTACCAGGCGGGATGCAGCGTTACGGATACCATGACACAAATGATTAACGTGAAAGGACCCGTCGGGAAGTTTCAGTTTTCAACCTCCTGTGAGCCCGGTTATAAAAAAACAGTGTCTTTTGTGGTCTTTCTCAGCTCCGCAAATCAGGCAACCCTTACGTTTAAACCGGGAGAAGATACAGTGTTAACTGGCGCTGGCGACCGGGACACAACTCTTTATTTTATGCATACCTATTCGACGAAAGGATCGTACACAGTAACGCTTAAATCGCATCACGCAACAAGTGGTTGTCCCGATTATCTTTTCTCTAGAACTGTAAGATTGTTTGAGCCGAAAGCGGTAATTAAATGGAACGGTCAGGATATTCCATCACTTCCAACAGCCTTAGCTTGTACGAAACGGAAATTTCAATTTGGAGGAGAGATGTCTGAAGACGTTTCTTCTTCTTGCAGCAGAGGATATGAATGGTTTTTCCAGACGCCCACTTATACGCTCATGCCTTTTGAAACCGCAAATCCATCTTTTTCCGTACACTATTCAGGCGCCGGACCACCGTTTCCTATTCCATTACCTTTTGGCTTTTGGGTTGATCCTATAGCGAGAGACACCTTCAGGTTGGCAGGTAACTATACACTCAGTCTTGTGGTAAGAGATGATAACGGTTGCACGGATACCGTTGTGAAACCATTCAGAGTAAGCAGTGCTGTGCCAGACTTTACCTTTGCTGCAAATCCTTTTTGTAATTCAGATCAGCCGGTGCAATTTATCAATAACACACAGGCAAACCAGGTGTATCCCGATTCTATTACTTCCTACACATGGACCACGGGAGATGGGGGCGTGATTATTGCAAATAACGATCCTTTGAACAGCCCCACACATTCATACACACCTGTATACCCTCCACACCAGATTTATACAGTTACCTGTGTTGCTATAAACAATGTGGGCCCCGGATGCAGAGATACAACGAAGCATGTGTTACAGATAAATAATCCTTATGCCAATATGTTCGTGGATAATCCCACGCTGTGCATCACGCCCTTTCAACCCGCCACAGCAAATTTCACAACCCTGGAACAAAGTTTTTCTACCTACAGTATAAGTTTTGGGGATGAACCCAATCCCCCCGTCTGGACGGTATACAACGGAGGTTTTCACAACGTCTCTCATGTTTATTCAACGCCTGACACCTGTCTCGCCCAATTGGTTGTAGCCGATGACGATGGTTGCACAACGACTCAGAGCTTGAGCATCCATGTGTTCGGACAGCCAACTGCCAGTATTGGTTTTCAGAACAACAAACAGGATTTCTGTTTTATTGGGCAGCCAACAATAGTTAGTCAGGGAGCTACATACATAACCCCTGTGACTTTCAATCAGTGGACCATAAAAGGAGTAACAAATCCTCCCCCTGGACAGGATACCGTCATTGATCTCTTTCCTCCAGGTCTAAATGTGGTTACTTTGACTGTGAGTGTTGATGGAAACTGTCCGAGTGTTGATACAAAAACAATAGGTGTTTACGAACCGCATGCTGTTGCTATCCCTGAAAAAACAACAATATGTTTCGGTGAGCCCCTTAAAGTATCGGTGGGAGAATTTCAGGATATTTATACCTGGAAATGGTTCTTTGGAGATAATGTGCCCCAGAACCCGATCTATGCATCTGCACCCAATGGAACAATTAATCCAAAAGTAACGTATAATTACACCACATTGCCTACGGCTGGCCCAACCGGAATTGCAACCGTACAACTTTTGTATAGTCCTCCTGGTAATGCCTGCGAGTTAGCGGATGAGTTTAACCTGCGTATCATCAAGCTTGAGCCCGATTTTGCAAACCAGTCAAATACCTACGCACATTGTTTAAATATTGAAGATCAGTTCTCAAATCTAACGCCCAACATTTCCGGTCTCAATATCAATTATAATTGGAGCTTTGGCGATGGTTCTGTTGAGCAAAATTCAGGCGGTCCGGTTCAGTACAATTATTCTCTGGCGGGAGTTTTTACTATTACACTTTCTGCAACTGATCTTGATTTTTCATGTAAGGCAGAAACCGTCAAGCAAATGACTATTTTTCCTTTGCCAAGCGCCGCAATGTCCGTCAATAAAAAAATAATTTGCCCATCAGATTCATTTTTGCTTTTGGGTAGCGGAACACCGGGCGTCTCAGGAATACTCACCGGAAATCTTTCATACGCTTCCACCACCCAAACTCTCAATCTTGCACCTGATAATTCGTTTACATTAAATTTTGTGGCATCAACAGCTACCGAATATTCTCTGGTGGTTAAAGACAATAATAGTTGTGAAAGTGCGGTTGTTACAAAAAGTATAGATGTTGTAAAAGAATACATTCAGACAATTCCCTGGGATACCGTTGTAGTAATCGGACAACCTACTCCTTTAAACGGTTACGCCGGGCTCGGGTACACTTATTCCTGGACTCCTAATATTATTGATCTGAACTGCGACACCTGTAATTTTTATAATCCTGTTTCCTCAACAACCGTAAATACAACATATACCCTGATGATTCAGGATAGCATGGCCTGTTATAACACACCCTGGATTTATAAAATTAAGGTAAATCCAATTGTAAGCATTGATGTGCCAACAGCATTTACACCAAATGGCGATGGCATAAACGATTTTATTTTTCCGGATGGCTGGGGTTTGAAAAAAATAATCTATTTTAAGGTCTTTAACCGATGGGGACACTTGCTTTTTGAAACAAACGGCACGAAAGTTGGTTGGGACGGACTGTACCAGGGTGTACCGCAGAACATGGAAACATATGTTTACCAGGTCTCCGCAGAAACCCTGCTTGAATCCGAACCCACTCTTATCAAAACCGGGACTTTTAAACTGATACGTTGATTAAATGTAAATACATATTTGTTTTTGTCGTGTTCCTTTGCACGATTCATGCTTCCCGGGGCCAGGACATGCATTTCAGTCAATACTATCTTTCTCCTTTAACCCTTAATCCTGCTAACACTGGTAACTACAGGGGAGATTACAGGTTTTTCGGAAACTACCGCAGTCAGTGGCGTGACCTGGATAAGGGTTACAATACCTTTACAGCTGGCGGCGATGTAAACATGTACCCAAATAATTTTAATATCAGTCCAGGCTTGTTATTTATGTCCGACAAGTCTTCACTCAATCTTAATGTTACCAAAGTAATTCCTTCGTTTGCAATTCACCTTAAACCCGGTGCTTTTAAGGTCCATCTGGGGGTACAACCCGCTGTTGTTTTTAAGGCCATTGATTTTTACAAACATTCTTTCCCGGAACAAATGAATTGGAATACAGGTGGGTTTGACAATACTATGCCAAACTCAGAGCCAAACGTTAACCAACGCACAACGTATTTTGATCTGAATGCCGGTGCCGTGATTTCACGTAAGTTCGGAAAGGTTGAGCCAGAGATCGGAGCAGCCTGGTTTCATATCAACCAACCGAACGAGAGTTTAATCGGAAACAAAAGTAACCGCCTGCCGGTAAGAACAACTTACAACGCGGCAATCTCCATCGATGCAACCAGATCTTTTATTGTGAAACTTCACAGTATGTATGGCTATACTACAAAAGCCAACGACTGGGTAAGTGGACTTCACTTCGAGTATGTTGTTTCCCGTGGCGTATTTTTCGATAACTCTGTTTTCGCTGGGTTTATGTGGAGGGATGGATTTAATTCCAACGCTGACGCAGGCATTGTAACAGCTGGACTTAATTGGTCGCATTATACTTTGGGATTTAGTTACGATATCACCATGTCGGAACTTAAAACTTCGGTAAACAGTAAAGGCGCTTACGAAATAGCATTAATCTGGCGTGCAAAAAGCAGTCGTCTCACCAAACGTGTAATTCCTTGTGAAAGATATTAAGTTCATAGTTCTCTTTATGTGTTTGGCTTTGTTTGGTTCAGCTCAGCTTGATACCGCTTTGTTGAAATCAACAAAACCCAAAACCATCAAACGTATGGGTAAGAGCGCCATTCAGCAAAAAGACCCTACTTCGGCGATTCTTATTCTTGAATATTACACCAAAAAAAATCGTAACGATGCGGAGGCTCTGCAACTGTTAGGATTGGCTTACATGGAAACGCGGGACTATGAAAAAGCGCAAAGAACTTTCATGAGAGCTTACAACATCAACAAGGAGAAAGCGCCAGAGTCCTTGTATTTTGGGGCGTTAATGATGAAATCCAATTCAAAATACGACAGCGCCAAAGTTAATTTCCAGAAATTCAGAAAAGAATACAAAGGAGACATAAAGAAGTTAAAAAAACTGGCTACAAAAGAAATTGCATTTTGTGACTCCCTTTCCCAGCTCATTAAAACAGAAGAAAAAATTATTATTCAGCACCTGGACACCACCATCAACAAAATTAACACCGAAGCTGCTCCGGTTAATATGAATGATAACCTTCTGGTATTTACTTCGCTGCGCACTGAGAAGGTTGAATACAGGTATGAAGAAGACACCACAAAAACAACAAACAGGAAACTCTACTATGCAACCCGCAAGGGAGGTAAGTGGGAGTTTAAAGGAGAATATGGGGGAAAAATGCTCAACGATCCTGGTTCTAATACAGGCAATGCAAGTTTTAGCGCCGATCGCAACAGAGTGTACTTTACACGCTGTCATCTGAACATGAAGCAGGAAATGATCTGCGCCATATATATGTCAGAAAGGACTTCCACGGGTTGGTCAGAGCCGGTAAAGCTTCCCAAAATCGTTAACAATCCAAAATACACAAGCACGATGCCTGCAGTAACCACAGATCCTGCAAAAGGTTGGGATATGATTTATTTTGTAAGCAATCGTAAAGGTGGAAAAGGTGGAATGGATATCTGGTACACTGTTTACAATAAAAAAGTGGGAGCCTACAGAGAACCAAAAAACGCGGGGCCAAAAATTAATACTTCTCAGGACGAGATCAGTCCTTTTTATGATACGGAAACACGTACCTTGTATTACAGCTCAAATGGTCTTGGTGGTTTTGGAGGTTTTGATGTGTTTCGATCAAAAACCGACGGTAAGCGGATTACAGGCAATGAAAACATAGGTCAGCCCATCAACAGCGGAGCAGATGAGGTTTATTATACAATTTCAACCAACAGGGAGGAAGGTTTTTTCGTGAGTAACCGCAAGGGTGGAAACGCACTTAAGAACTCTACCTGTTGCGATGATATTTATTATTACAAACAAACCAAATATATCCATCTCGATGTAACAGGTACGGTAAGCGATGCTTTGGATAAATTTGAAACGGTTGCGAATGCGATTGTGGAAATTTATATTAAAGACAAAAAAACCAATGAAAAATTTTTGGTGAAAACAGTTAAGACAGACGCTAAGGGAAATTATACAACAACCATAGAGCCAAATCAGGACTACGTATTTGTGGTTAAAAAGGACAATTACCTCAGTTCGAGCCAGGAAATGGAGACAAAGAGTATTACTATGTCCAGGAAACTCGATGTGGATCTCTCCTTAATTAAAAAACCTGTTACGCCAAAACGCATTCCTAATGTACAATACGATTACGACAGAGCGAACATTTCAGAAAATACCAAAAAAAGTCTTGATTCAACGGTTTACAAGTTAATGATAAACAATCCCGAACTTATCATTGAAATTCAGTCTCACACAGATAGTAAAGGAACCGAAGAGTATAACCTGAAACTATCCCAGCAAAGAGCAGAGAGCGTTGTTGCGTATCTTATCAGCAAAGGAATAGCAAAAGAACGCCTCCGGGCAAAAGGTTTTGGAGAAAGTGAACCAATAGCTCCGAATCAAAATAAAGATGGTTCCGATAATCCGGCTGGCCGTGCAATGAACAGACGTACAGATTTTAAAATAGTTGGAGTGTTGGAAGATGAACTGATAAATGAAGGGGATCACGGTTCAAAAAAAGAACAAAAGTTGGAAGAGGAAGCTCTGAAAAAAGAAGCTGAAAAGCAGCAAGAACCAAAATAGCAGGCACTCAAAGTATTATATTTCCCAAATCAAGAAGCTATAAGTATCTTCGCATATCAGTATGGGAAGTTTCAGCGAATTAAATTTAAACAAAGCACTGCTAAGGGCACTTGAAGATCTCTCTTTAAAAGAGTCTACACCAATACAGGAAAAAGCATTCCCCGTAATTATGTCGGGAAGAGATGCGGTTGGTATTGCACAAACCGGAACCGGGAAAACCTTTGCATATATTCTTCCAATACTCCGCCAGCTCGAATACTCTGATCAGCGTCATCCAAGAATTTTAATAATCGTTCCTACGCGTGAACTTGTTGTACAGGTGGTGGGTGAAATTGAAAAACTCGCCAAATACATGACCCTTAGAGTTTATGGCATTTATGGAGCTTCAAACATCAATACCCAGAAACAAAAAGTTTACGATGGACTGGATATTCTGGTTGCAACCCCGGGAAGGCTGATTGATCTTACGCACAGTCGTAGCATTCAATTCAGCACAGTGAAGAAAGTAGTGATTGACGAAGTGGACGAGATGCTTAATCTTGGATTCAGACCACAGTTAATGCAGCTACTGGAGATGCTCCCGGCTAAAAGGCAGAACCTTATGTTTTCGGCTACTTTAACGGAAGAGGTGGAAGCCTTGATTGATTCTTATTTTAATCAACCGGAGTATATAGAATTGATTTCGCGCGGTACCCCGCTTGAAAAAATCATCCAGGAGGCTTATGAAGTGCCAAACTTCTACACCAAAATAAACCTGTTGCGTCACCTTTTGGAACATGATAAGTCTATGACACGGGTGTTACTTTTTGTAAAAGACAAAAACATGGCAGATCGCATCGAGCAGGAATTACCTGAGTTGGCACAGAACCTGGCAGTGATTCACTCGAACCGTTCACAACCGCAGCGCTTCAATTCTGTTAAACAATTCCAGGAAGGCACATTCAGGCTACTTGTTGCAACGGATGTAATTGCAAGAGGTGTTGATATGAAGGATGTAACGCATGTTATTAATTTTGATATGCCTAAAGACTCAAGTGCTTACATACACAGAATAGGAAGAACAGGACGTGCAGACAAAGCCGGGATAGCATTGAGTTTTATTCTTCCAAAAGATGAAGCTCTGAAGGAGGAAATTGAAGGAGTGATGAATAAGAAGATTGAGATTCTGGATTTTCCTGAGGCTGTTGAAATATCAGAGGATTTGATTCCGGAGGAAGTGCCTGTAACGCGGGATAAAAATCTTGCTAAACAGAAAAAAATTGCTGCGCCAACAGGAGCCTTTCACGAAAAGAAAGCAAAGAATAAAAAGATCCAGTTAGGTGGAAAACGCCGCCAGGAAAAACAGCGCCGCGCTCTGGAAAAGAGTAGGAGCAAACGGAAAAGATAATTAATGTTCGTAATCGAACATAAAAAAAAGGGAACGTTTTGCGTTCCCTTTTTTATTAATGTAATTTAAAATTACTGTTTGGTCATCATAGTAATAACCGTTGCTTTAATCCCCATGGTATCTTTTTCTACAGAGGTTTTAAAAATGGTACCATCATTCGAAACAACTTTTGAAGTAATAGTCTGTCCATTCGCCGTTACGGTAATCTGAGTTTCATTGTTCTCCCATTTCCACGTACCTGTTTTTTGCTGGTTGTCCATCTGGTCGCATTTGGTAGGCCCTTCATCCTCGGTGTAAAGTCCTGCAGTTTTAAATGTGAAGAGGTTATCTTTCTCACAATCCTTCAACTGAGAATACATATCATATGAACCGATAGGCGTACTTAAAGATATAGCGGTAACCTTAAAGGTTTTATCCAGAATTTTTTCCGTATTGGATTGCGTGTTCACAGGCGGAGTGTCTTCTTCCGTTTTTTTATCGTCTTTTTTGCAGGAAGTAAACGTACCCCCGGATGTAAACAGCAGCGCGCCGAGGCCTATTGACAAGATTAATTTATTGTTTTTCATTTTCTCAATGTTTATTTCCTTTTTGAGGAATTTCAAAATGTAATCTTAGTTCGCAACAACTGTTGCCGGAATAACATTTGCACCCGAAACAGGGTTCTGCCCCTTTGCTGAAGCAGTCATAGCAACAATTTTAAATTTAGTAGTACTTTGCGGAACCAGTGTATTGTCAAGGTCTGAATTCGTAAAGGTAACTTTTACATTTCCAACAGAATATTCAAAATTAAAGAATACAATGGTAGCAGAATCATACATAGAGCTGGTTGGCAGCTGCGACGAAGAATTACCTTCCTGGAGATAAACAAGCACCGCGCCTTTGTCAACTATGTCCTGAGTTATCGCTGGAACAGCGATGTTTGTTTCATAGGCCAAGGTAGAAGAATTAAAAGTCCAGGTTAAATTTGTGGATGTTTGCGACTTAACGTTAGCATTGCCATCTTTACCGTTGGTTCCCGCAGCGCCGGCCGGCCCGGTATCTCCCTTTTTACAATTGGTTAAAAGAGTTGCGGATCCGATCATTAAGATTGATAATCCCAGGATACTAAAGAGTTTTGCTTTTTTCATAGGTATTTGTTTAGGGTTTGATATTGCTCAAAAATAGTTCTTTTTTTTCTCAGGGCAAGCCACAAAAAAGGCTTTCTAAATTAGAAAGCCTTGATTTAACAAAGTGGGAATGTTTGTTATTTGATTTCCACAACCAGGAATTTGGTAGTGCTCCAGAATTCTTCAGGTTTTGTAATATTCAAAGTGGCGTTACCGCTGCCATCATCTGTCCAGTTGTAAGATCCATCCGGGTGGTGTGTTACCAGTTTCGGTTTCTTGCCCTTAATTGGTATGCTTT
>JAEUTM010000295.1 GCA_016788025.1 Bacteroidia bacterium | reverse complement strand
CTTGCCACTATTTTTGGAATGTGTTTCTTTCAATTGTTTACGACTGTTCCAAAATACTGGCGCGACAATCTTGCTCTTAGCGAAAACTTTATTGGCTTCGTAATGGCGCTTAACGGCATTCTTATTGTTGCGCTTGAAATGGTGTTGATTTACATCCTCGAACAAAAAAAACAAAATCATGTATACATTGCAGCTGGCGTTACCTTTTGCGGATTGTCGTACTTTGGATTATTGCTGCCTGGGGACGGGCATCTGGTGACCTTTGTAATGGTAGGTTTTATCACCATTGGTGAAATAATCTCCATGCCGTTTATGAACTCTTATTGGATAAGCAGATCTAATGAAAAAAACAGGGGACAATACGCTGCACTGTATACTATGTCCTGGGGCATTGGCCAAACGATAGGCCCTGTAATCTGTTCACGCCTGGTGGATATAAGCAATTTTACGGTGTTGTTTGTTGTTTTGGGAATTGCCTTACTTTTATCTGCTATCGGCTTCTATGGACTGAGGCAGGTTTATCCAGAAATGAAACGCGTAGGTTAATTATCTGCGGCCTTTGCGGCCCGCGCCATGGCACTGTTTGCGAGGGTCGGGAAGCTTGATGTTTAGCGTAAGGCCATAATAAAAATACCAGTCGCGTGTGCTTGGATTTCCACGCATTCCCCCGGCAGCTGCGGAGCCATTTTCTGTTCTGTCGGTAAGTCCGCCCGAACTTCCTTCGCCCACAAAATCCGGGTAAGCTCCTTTAATGTCATCCAGATAATCCGTAAAAGTTCTGCGAGGCCCCCATTCTATACCGAGTCCACATTTCTCGCCGACATTCCATTTAAGGCCAATGCCAAAAGGAATGCTCATTTGAAACTTTGGATAACTCTTACTTTGACCTTCTGTATGAGCGGTTCGGAGACTTTCATATCCTCCGTCAACTTTCGCTTTTGGATTAAAGTAATAACCTGCTAAGCCGGCAAACACATACATGGTAAACTTGTAACGATCGTGACCGATGCGATATTCGACAAAATTAAACTCTGCGATCGCATTTGCCTCGTAGATCTTGGTTCTGAAATTTAGATTTCTTTCCTTCTGATCGGCTTCGTTACTTAAGGCATCATTTCCACTTAATTCTCCATAGTTTAACCCAAACCTGAATGCATAACGGTAAGAATAAGCATATCTGAAAAATGCTCCAAAAGCAGGATGTGAAGCTTTAAAGTGTATGCGCGGATTGATGTCTCCGATGTAATATGAAGCCCCACCAAAGAATCCAAGTTCCCTCTGGCTAAATGTTCTTTTCCGGATTTGAGCGCCAGCGCTTAATGCCGTGAAACACAGGAGATATAAAAAGGTCCTTTTTAACAAATCAGTACTAGAAACGTAAAAATAGACCTTTTATTATGTTAATATTGCCACTAATTCATAAAATGTTTAAATATCGCATCTTACTGATCTTTTGGGGATTGTGTGGGGTTATTCATGCCCAAAAAGACAGCAGCAGAACCAAGATAGAAACGATTATTGGTTCTTCACGCGACAACCCTGAATTAAAAGGAACCCAGATTGTTTCTAAAATGGATAGCCTTCTGCATCCGCAGCTACGCATTGGTGGATATATTTCGACCTATTATGCCCATTATGATGATGATACTGAAAACAACAATTTTGTTCAGTTTCCAACACTTGCTCCAAGGAAAGATCAGTTTTCTCTTAATATGGCACTTATCAGCCTGGAATACAACAGTGCCGATGTGCGCGGAAAAATAA
The DNA here is from genome assembly GCA_016788025.1 of Bacteroidia bacterium. Taxonomy (GTDB): domain Bacteria; phylum Bacteroidota; class Bacteroidia; order B-17B0; family Aurantibacillaceae; genus Aurantibacillus. Next base: position 3,821 of record JAEUTM010000295.1, on the reverse strand, counting down.
CCCTGCACTATGGCGACATTCCTGAAAGTTCCTGGCCGGCTACCTTTAACCTCATCCAGGAGGCAAATGGGGGTTTTAAGATTGTAAAAAAACTTTGGTTTGACGCAGGCTTTTTTAAAACACATATTGGGCTTGGTAGTTTCCAGCCAAGAGAAAACGTCACCTCCAGCATGTCGATACCCGACTTCTATGATCCTTACTACCTCAGCGGAGCAAAACTTACCTTTCTTGCAAGTCCAAAACTAAGCCTGCAGGCTTCCATATTTAACGGTTACAACGAGTACGTAGACAATAACAAAAATAAGGCCTTTGGTTTCTCTGCAAATTATAATGCGAACAATCATATTTCATTTACCTATAACTTTCTTACTTGCGACGAAACCCCCGATGCCATAAAAACGAAGCATCAGTTGTTTTACAATAACTTTTATGCAACATTTATTTATTCGCGGTTTACTTTGGGTTTGGACCTTAATTTCGGGATCCAGCAACACTCTCTAAAATCGGATAGTACAAAAAATGCCATGATGTACGCTGGAACACTGGTTGCCAAATACCTGGTTCACAAAAAGCTTGGAATATATGCACGACTTGAAGATTTCCAGGATCCCGAGGGGATTTTATCCAGTGCGGTGCCCATTGGTGACTATATAAGGGGAACTACTATTGGCATGGAATTCAACCCTTATCGTACCGTGGGTTTAAGCGCTGAATGGCGGATCCTTGAATCCGATCATCTCATCTTCCGCCAGGGAAATACTATGCTTAACCAACGAAACGAATTTATAGTTTGTTTAGATTTGTGGTTTTAATTCAGCTTTGAAAGAAAAGGATCAATATCAGCCCATTGGCGTGTTCGACAGTGGTTTCGGTGGTTTAACCGTTTTAAAGGAGATTGTTAAGGAATTGCCGGAATACGATTTTCTTTACCTGGGAGACAATGCACGCGCTCCATATGGTTCAAGAAGTTTTGAAACAGTTTATGAATACACGCTTCAGTGCGTTAAACATTTGTTTGAAAACGGTTGTCACCTGGTAATCCTTGCCTGCAACACGGCTTCTGCCAAAGCGCTCAGAACAATCCAACAAAAAGATCTTCCGAAAATTGCCCCAGGCAAACGAGTACTTGGCGTGATAAGGCCCACAACAGAAATTATAGGCGCACATAGCAAAAGCGGTTACGTTGGAGTGCTTGGCACACAGGGAACCGTTAGTTCGGGATCGTATCTCGTTGAAATAGAAAAGTTTTTTCCTGATCTTAATGTAACCCAGGAAGCATGTCCTATGTGGGTGCCCTTAATTGAAAACAATGAACTGGATAATGAAGGCGCTGAATACTTCATTAAAAGGCACATAAACGCCCTTATGTCCCGCGAACCAAAGATCGACGCTATTATTTTAGGCTGTACGCATTATCCTTTAATTGAAAATAAAATACGAAAATACCTTTCCCCAGAAGTTAAGTTGTTATCCCAAGGTACTATTGTGGCGAAAGGATTGAAAGATTATCTTCATCGCCATCCCGAAATAGAAGAAAACTGCAGCAAGAATAAAACCGTTAATTTTCTGACTACCGATCTTCCAGAAACATTCGACAAGGCTGCCAGTTTGTTTTACGGGCAGCCTGTCAAATCCAAACATCTTTCTCTCTGAATTATTTTTTTGCCTCCGCTGCTTTTGCGTCGGCTTTTACTTTTGCAGCTTCCATTTCCTTAATACAGCGGGCCTCGGCATCGTCAACTATTTTCTGTACTCTTTTATCCACTTCCTGTTTTGCCTTTTCAGCGGCTTTTTTTGCTGCAACTTTTGCAATAGGGTTCGAGGCCTGCTCTACTAACTTGTCTGCCTCTGCGTATCCTTGTTGCTTCTGAGTTTCAGCCTGTGCCCTGGCTTCTCCTTTCTGTTTTTCACATTGTGCTTTTGCCTCCTCCAGAATTTTTTGCGCTTCTTCAGCAGCTTTATCAACCCCAGCATTAAACGCCTGAGTGGTTGCCGTTGCTACTGCTCCGCCACCATCACTTTTTCCTTCATCCTTCATGCCGGTTTTAATGGTTGGATTCGTAATCGTTCCGCCCATGGAAACATTTACATTTATTTTATCTCCCAGAGCAACGTTTGTGCCTGCTTTCGCATTCAATTGACCCAATAAACCATTTACTACATCGTTTGCGGCACTTCCAAACATGCTACGCGGCACTTCCATTTTATACTTGTAGTCTATTGTCTGGTCAAGCCCTGTACTGCCTGCAATATTCGTATTAATGCCTGCAATTTTAGTATTGAAAGGCTCAAGGTTAATTCTACCATTTTTGATAGTGTAGTTCGCGTTAACATTGTCCACGTCCATATTTTTAAGTTTGTCTATCTTGAGCGCATCTCCCAGTTTCACAAACGGAGGGAAACCTCCTACACTTACTTTGTTTGTTTTAAAAACACCGTGTGCATCTACAGCATTAAGGTCTGGTTCCATCTTTTCATTCAGGGACGTTTTAAAGTTTTCGAGTGTCGCTGAGAACATTCCTTTTGCATATTCCCCAATTGGTGCAATTTTCTTAACGGTATTAAATGTTTTAAATGTGGTTTGAATATCGAAGTTCTCCATCTTCAAATTAACACCCACGGTTGGTTTCTTTTTGTTTGTGGTTTCGTAATAACCGTTAATAGTCAGCGCTCCCCCAATCACATTCATCCTCAGGTTCGTCATGTCAAGCTTCTGATCACGCACCACTATATTTCCAACCAGGTTGTCCAGCACCATGTTTGTGTACAACACTTTGTTTATTTTCGCGTCCAGGTTAAAATCATAATTAGCCGGCACTTCAAACACAGTCATTGCAGCGGTATCGGCGGCTGTTGTTGCAGTTGGTGCCGCGGCGGCTGTATCTGTGGAAGCCATCAATTCGTTCAGGTCCATCAGATTACTGTTTAAAGCAAAAGTTCCTTTTATCAGTTCATCTTTAAAAACGTATTGAAGCAAATTGTCGATTTTACCATTTGCCCTGATATCGCTCTTACCCATTAAAGCATCAAATGCAGCCAATTCAACATACTGAGTTGTAAAATTTAATTTCATGGTGTTAAGTTTTACTTCGTATGGTAGAGTAGCCGTTTTGTAATTCATCTTATCAATCTCTAAAGCTCCGTTCGCTTTAAATTTGTCGAACTCCTTTTTATCAATGGCACTCATATGACCGTCTATGCTGATATCAGCCTTTATCGTTCCATCCATATTGTCTCCCTTCTCGAGCGGTACAAAATCCTTAACCGATGAAAGAACAATAAGCGCTTTTAAATTTGCTTTTACTCCAGGATCTGAAATAGGCGTTTTTACGTGAGCCACAAGATCAATAGGATTGCCCGCCATTTCGAGATGGAATTTATTTACATCAACAGTAGTCGCATCCAGATCTCCGGTCGGATTAAGTACCTTCACATCAACATTGATATTGTTAACTGATTTTGGAAGACTCGGATACTTAAACATTGCATCGGCAATACTTAGATTTACGCCAAAGGCCGGCATCTGCGAGGCATTATAGCGGCCTTTCGCGTGGCCATCAAGTGCCAGTTTACCAGACGTCTTTACCGACGCGAAGTCTTTACTGTAAACGCTTGGGATCAGCGAAAGTATTGCCTTGAATTCGGTTTGTTTGGCAAGGAATTTAAGATCCATATCAATGTTAGTGTCCGGCATCAAAACATACCCATCGAAGCCAAGCGTAAGGTCATTTAAACTGAATTCATTTTCCTTAAATGTAAATTTCATTTTAGGCATATCCATATCAAGGTCGGCCTTTAATTTGGTGTGGACATCAGTAAGA
>JAEUTM010000483.1 GCA_016788025.1 Bacteroidia bacterium | reverse complement strand
TCCTCAATAACTATTCAAGACGCAATTACTTATTTGCTGTCGTTCACCGCACTATTGTCCTATATACCTCTTTATTTTATATTCGACAGATTTTACATACTCTATCCGGATGTAGCAGTACACAAACTTAATCTGGAAACTAATATAGATTGGTTTTTGGCCAGTTTTAAGAATCTTGACGTTAGATTTGGATACATTTCACCTTTTGTACAGATGAACTGCATTCCTTTATTTTTACTGCTTTTATTTTTCGGGATTCTTACCTATAAATGGAACAAAAAAGCTTTTGCTGCATTTGTGCTTTTCGTTGTGCTGATCATTGCTTCTTTTTCAAATGCAAAAACGGCTGATGGTTTCGACTGGGTTTTTATGCCTATGAGTCGGATGTATCTTGGCATACCAATAATGCTCTATTTATTTTTGTGTATAGAGAAAATAGAGCTACGTAAATCCTATGTTATTGTATTATTTATCCCCGTTCTTTTTACAGGCTGTAAATTGTATAATATTAAAGAGTCTATAGTTAAAAACACTCAGGTTGACCGCTGGGACGGCGTTTTATGTTTAACTCTGGAGAAGTGCCTTAGGAATATAGACTATTATAGAAAATACTGCAAATCTATTGGCGTAAATCACCTTATCATTTCGAACGGAAACTGGACCTATTGCATAGTCAGCTATGGAGGACCTGCGGTTCACCATGATTATCCTCGTGTCGAGGTGCTTGATGGAGACCGGAGATACTGGATAAAAAATTATCGCCGCTCGGACGTGTTTAATACATTTATGCTACTTGCCGGGACTGAAAAACTTGAAAAAGTAATTCTTCCAAGCGATAGTTTTAAGGTTATCAGAATAGATGACTACGGATTATATCTTGTAACGGGAAATAAGCTAAGCAAAAAACGTTTCGCTCAAAAATTTCCTGAGATTGAGCGTTTGGCCAAATCAAAATAAACTTTTGTTTTGTGTGTGGTTAAGAGTGTTCTTATACACACTCAGAGCTCTTAACCTTGCCGATGCGTGATCAACCATGGGTTCAGGATAAGCTGAAGTTCCAAACTCAGGGACCCATTTTTTAATGTATTCAAATTTGGGGTCGAATTTTTTTTGTTGTTCTGTAGGATTAAAAATCCTGAAATAAGGAGCTGCATCGCAACCCGAACTCGCGGCCCACTGCCAGCCTCCGTTATTAGCGCTGAGGTCAAAATCATTCAGCTTATTCGCAAAATAGGCTTCCCCCCAACGCCAGTCTATCAGCAGATCTTTAATCAGAAAACTGCTGGTTATCATGCGAACCCTGTTGTGCATAAATCCGGTAGCATTCAGCTCTCTCATTCCGGCGTCAACAATGGGAAAACCTGTTTGACCCTTGCACCACAGATCAAATTCTTTTTCGTTATTTCTCCAGGGAATGTGTTCGTATTCTTTTTTGAAGGAACCTTTAGCCACGTGAGGAAAGTGCCAGAGAATCATCATGTAAAAATCCCTCCATATCAACTCGTTCAACCACGCCTCACTCAAAGGAAGGGTTTTTGATATCAGGGCGCGAATACTGATAGTTCCAAACCGCAGATGCATGCTCAACCGACTAGTACCGTGAATCGCAGGATAGTCTCTTTGTTTTTTATACTGCCTGAGCAGGTCATCGTCAAGGCTTATTCTTTTTGGGTACACCAAATCTGTTTTAAGAAAACCTATCTCATTTAAATCAGGTATCTTTTGGGAAAGATCTTTTACGAAATTATCGGAATATTTTTTTACCGGGTATGCTTTGTAATGAAAAGGTAACAGGCTTTTTTTCCATTTGTTAGCGTAAGGCGTAAAAACGGTGTAAGGACTGCCATCATCTTTTATTATTTCGTTTTTTTCAAAAACACATTGATCTTTAAAAGTTTTAAATTCAATTTGTTTTTCCTTAAGAAACATAAATATGTTAACGTCTCTTTGGCGGGCCTGTGGTTCATAGTCATGATTCGCATAAACCCTGACAATATTATACTCCTGTGTTAGTTCCCGGAAACAATCCAAAGGTGTTCCAATAAGAATTTTAACGGACGACCCCAGCTTATTCAGTTCCTGGTTAAGTCTTTGAAGTGCCTGATGGATATAATCTACCCGCCGATCGGACTTATCTTCGAGAAGATCCAGAATTTCCGTGTCGAAAATAAAAACGGGCAATACGCTGTTGTTCTCTTTTAATGCATGATAAAGCCCGGCATTATCTAAAAGACGGAGGTCGCGTCGAAACCAGAAAACAGAAACAAGAGACTTCATGATGCAAGGACTAAGGAATCTTTGTTTAGCGCTTCCATCAATAATTTTCGCGCAATAAATATCCGGCTTTTTACCGTGCCCAGAGGAAGTGACATCTGCTTTGCAATTTCTTCGTATCTGTATCCAACATAATGTAAAGAAAAAGGAAGCCTGTATTCAATTTCAAGAGATTCTATCTGTTGAATGATCTGCTTCGCCCCCAATTTACTTTCAAGCGGCTCGTAGCTGATATGCCCGAAAACACCATAATTCATGTTATCGTTGGCCAACGCAACAATGCGTTTCCCTCTTTTGTTTTTATGATAGGCGTTTATAAAAGTATTTCTCATAATGGTGAAGAGCCATGCGCGCAGATTTGTGTTTTCTTCAAATTTGTTGCGGTATGAAATGGCCTTCACATAAGTATCTTGTAATAAATCCAATGCATCGTCAACGTTTCGTGTTAAACTGTAAGCGAAATTTGTTAATGAACTTTCTTCTCTAAGAATCCTTGTGTTAAACTCAATACTGGTCATAAAAACAAAAGTACTAAATTGTTTAAACTTTTTGCTAAAAAGTTAAACAAAATGATGTATTCGCTTGAAATTTAGTCGAATACGAATGTCGCTTATTCAGCTAAATGCATCAAAAATGCTTTATATGCTGGAAAAGATGTATTTTCGCTACCTAAATTTTTAACGGAAATGTCCAATCAATTAAGCGAACAAGAGGTATTAAGGAGACAGAAATTGAGCGAATTAAGCGCTCTGGGTATTAATGCATATCCTGCGGAGGAATTCAAGACAAACGCTACCGCACTGGACATTAAGGAAAACTACGAGAGAGACAAACTTAATTACAAGGACATTTCAATTGCAGGGCGGATCATGAGTGTGCGTGACATGGGCAAAGCAAGTTTCGCAGTGATACAGGATGCAACAGGACGTGTACAACTCTATGTAAGAAAAGATGATATCTGCCCTGGGGAGGACAAAAGCCTGTACGATGTGGTTTGGAAAAAACTGCTCGACATCGGTGATATCATTGGCGTACAAGGATACGTATTCACAACAAAAACAGGTGAGATCTCAATCCACGTCACATCTCTTAAAGTACTTAGTAAATCTCTTCGTCCTTTACCTATCGTTAAGACTGACGACAGTGGGAATTCTTTTGACGAAGTTACCGATCCGGAGTTTAGATTCAGACAACGTTATGTGGATTTGATAATTAATCCGCAGGTGCGCGACACATTCAGAAAACGCACGCAATTGATTAATTCAATTCGTCAGTCATTGAATAATGCCGGCATGCTGGAGGTTGAAACTCCAATTCTGCAGAGCATCCCGGGAGGAGCGACAGCAAGACCTTTTATTACACATCATAACGCATTAAATATTCCATTGTATTTGCGAATTGCTAACGAGCTTTACCTGAAGCGCCTCATTGTGGGTGGATTTGAAGGTGTTTATGAGTTTGCAAAAGATTTCAGAAATGAAGGAATGGACCGTACTCATAACCCCGAGTTTACCATCCTTGAATTCTATGTTGCTTACAAAGACTACAACTGGATGATGGACTTTACCGAAAAACTTCTCGAGAAAGTGGCTAACGATCTTTATGGAACCACAGATGTTAAGGTTGGCGAAAATATCCTTGAGTTTAAAGCTCCTTTTAAACGCGTTACCATGTATGATGCCATTAAAGAGCACACCGGAATTGACATTAGTGGAATGAACGAAGATCAGCTCAGGGAAGTATGTAAAACGCTGAACATACACACCGAGGCCAGTATGGGCAAAGGGAAACTGATTGATGAAATCTTCAGCGAGAAATGCGAGGGCAAATACATTCAACCGACATTTATTACAGATTACCCTGTGGAAATGAGCCCACTTACCAAGAAGCACAGAAGTGTTGAAGGTTTGGTGGAACGCTTTGAATTAATGATTAACGGAAAGGAAATTGCAAACGCATACAGCGAATTAAACGATCCGCTTGATCAGCGTGAAAGGTTTGAAGAACAGCTCAAGCTGCAGGAGCGTGGTGATGACGAGGCAATGTTTATCGATCACGATTTTCTCAGGGCTCTTGAATATGGCATGCCACCTACAGCAGGAATTGGGATCGGCATAGATCGCCTGACCATGCTTCTTACCAACAATGCCAGCATCCAGGAGGTGTTATTCTTCCCTCAAATGAGGCCTGAGGTAAGCACTGTTGAAAATCCCGAAGCTTAAGGCAAAGCCGAAAAGAGTTTGATTAAACGCAGAGTTTTCGCTGTATTTATGTATATTTACTGCTTATTGACCTGTGGGGCGCATTTGTAAAATAGTACCGATACTTCTTCTTTTTTTGGCGTTTATTTCATGCCGTGAAGAAAAAAAAGAAGAGCCCAAAACTACAGCTCGTATTTTTCCGGGTTTTCATGTTCTGTTGGATACCATTATCCGAACACCGGATGGCGTTTTCCGCGGTTTAAAATTGAACGAAAGCAGGGAGAAGGTTCTTGAGACTGAAAAGACTGATCCGGCTGAATCTTCCGACGGGCACTTGTATTTTGAATTCAATGGAGATAGCCTGACAGATTACTCCATTGATTATATGTTTGTAAATGACAGCCTGGAAGAAATTAACGTGCAGATAAACACAAACGATCTCGAATTGAGTTCATATTTGTTTTGTGATCTTAAAGACTATTATGCAAACAAGCTACCAAATCCAAAGGAGGACAAAGGACAGGTAGTGTATAATTGTTTTGAGGGCCAGCGTAAACCTTTCGTTGTTTCGCTCAGCGACAATTCCAGCCCAACGCAGGGTATCATCAATATGGTGATCTATAAAGACAAATAAAAGAGAGCCAACGAACCTTTTCCCAAAACCTATTACACTAAGGAAATTTGCTTTGCAAATTTATCTAGCTGCAAAGACGTCAATCGTGACAATAAAATCCAACAAAAAAACCATCCCGGAATTCCGAAATGGTTTTCAAATAATAAATCTGATTTTTTAAGCGCTTCCGGTTTTGCGAACACCTGCGGTTTTCTTAACTCCCGCTACAGCTTTGGTTTTACCACTTTCTTTAGCAACCGTTTTTTTCGCAGCTGCTTTATCTTCTGCTTTAACCGTTTTCGCTTTTTCTTCGCCTTCTTTACCTTCTTCTTTTTCTTTAAGATTTCCGGTAGTTTGTAAAGCGTTATACCAGCTGAAGAGTTTACGCATGTTACTTACGTACACGCGGTCTTTATCATAATCAGGTAAAACCTCAGCAAAATATTTTTCAACTGCTTTGTCATCCGCTTTGTTATCTATAGCCGGCCCACCATTTTCTTTTTTGTGAATGTTAGTGATGATCTCTTCAATGGGTTTGTCATCACCGGTAGTAAACATGCTGATATCAGATAGTGTAGATACTTTTGTTGAAGCGTAAACATTCAAACGTTTTTTGTCGGCCAAACCCTCCACAATAATTCCATTCTTGCTCTGGGCAATAATCTTGTATAAGCCCGGTTGGCCTGAGATAGAAATAATTCCTGTTAAATCGATCATAATCTGTGTTTCTAGGGCAACAAAGATAGACTTTATAAGCAAAAAACGACCTTTTTTTGTAAAATAATAGCTTTAACGACCGTTTAATCTTAGTGGCAGCTGATCCGGCGCCATTAAATCTCCCCCTTTCCGCCCTTTTGATTTTAATACCCGATTGTCTAATTTAGTATCCCTTATTAATTTGGATCATTTACTTTAACACCAGAACAGGTATGAAATACTCGGCGATTGACAATAATTTATTCATTGAGAACAGGAAAAAGTACAAGAACTTTTTAAAACCAAATTCTCTGGCCATTTTTATCAGCAACGATATAATGCCCACCAATGCCGACGGGAGTATGGGATTCAGACAAAACAGCGACTTGTTCTATCTGAGCGGTGTTGATCAGGAAGAAACCATTCTTGTGATTTTCCCTGATGCAAAAGACAGCAGACATCGTGAAATATTATTTGTACGTGAAACCAGCGAATTGATTGCGATATGGGAGGGAGCCAAACTTACCAAAGCACAAGCCTCAATCGTGAGCGGTGTTGAGCAGGTATATTGGTTCCATGAGTTTGAGAAAATAATGAAGCCTTTTTTCGCGCAGGCTGAAAATCTTTATCTCAACAGCAACGAGCATACGCGTCGTTACATTGAAACGGAAACGTTCCAGGATCGGTTTAATAAAAGCATCATGGCGAAGTACCCTACGCACAAGTATGAACGTAGCGCTCCTATTATGCACAGAATCCGAGCCATTAAAAGCACACAGGAAATAGATCTTATTCAGCAAGCCTGCGACATAACAGAAAAAGGATTTAGAAGATTATTGTCGTTCATTAAGCCGGGTGTTTGGGAGTATGAGATCGAAGCAGAGCTCATTCATGAATTCGTAAGGAACCGTTCACAGGGCTTTGCTTACGGACCTATTATCGCGAGCGGCAAAAACGCCTGCGTATTGCACTATGTTGAAAACAACAAACAATGCAAAAACGGAGATGTAATTTTATTGGATGTTGCCGCAGAGTATGCCAATTACGCAAGTGATCTTACACGTGCGGTTCCGGTAAACGGAAAATTTACAAAGCGCCAGAGAGAAGTTTATGACGC
>JAEUTM010000180.1 GCA_016788025.1 Bacteroidia bacterium | reverse complement strand
TACCTTCTGGGATTATTTCCGTAATGCTTATGGCCGTAATGCCGGTTTAAGAATTGATCATTTTTTACTGAGTCCCGACTTAAAAGACAAATTAAAAGCAGGTGGCGTGGATAAACACGTTCGCGGTTGGGAGAAGAGCAGTGATCATGCGCCGGTGTGGATTGAACTTAAATTGTAGAATCAAGAGCCTAGAATCATGAACCAAGACAGAGAACCAAGATTTGATTCTCTTTTTCTTGATTTTCATACTTGATTCTAGGCTCTTGACACTTGGTTCTGAAGAATTATGCTGCAGCCTTTATTTTTTCCAATTCAGGCTTCGCTCTTAAAACATAAAACATATAATCCGTCATTGGCGCATCTGTAAACCCAAGCTGCCTGCCCATGCTGGTTAATTGCCCGCGATGATAAGTGCTATGATTGATGGTGTGTTGAATGATTTCAAAAGCCGGAACGGTATGATCTCCAACATAAGGAATGGAGAAAAAACGACCGGATAAGATTTCCTCTTCAGGTAAAGCATTTACATACTGCATAAGCTCTTGTGAATCTCTCAAGAGATTTTCGATGATGTTTTCAAGCGTTCCGTTATAACCTGTAAAACGAAAAGCCTCTACAGGTTTTTGTTTTAGATGTCCCAACCAACCTCTTTCCACATCCCAGATATGTAAAAGTGTTTCGCGTAGACTTGGAAAGCTTGAAGGAATTTCTTTTTCGAGTAGCTCAGCAGGTTTTGTTTTGAGCCATTCTACCAAACGGGTATTTGCCCAAAGATTATAGATTACCTGATCTTTAACTAAATTACTGAAAGCCGAATTTTGAGTTTTTGTTTTCATAATGTTTGTTTTTAAATGTTTATGAGAACAAAGTAAATTCGGGCTAGTGACAACAGTATGTCAACAGCATTTTTCCAGGATTAAATGTTTTTATAAATATCTGATATTAAGCGCTTTAAATCTTCTTTAATAATTTCGGGTTCTATAATTGTTGCATGAGAACCGAACATCAGGAACCAGCGTGCAAATGTTTCAAGCGATTCGGTTAAGAAGGTCATTTCGACGCGGGTATCGTTTTCTTTTTCTGATACAAAACCGTAAAGATATTTCTGGGTAACAAGATATTTTGCAACCATTTTGTCGACCGCAATCACCACTTTATTCAAATGATTTTTTTTGGAGACCTCGCTTAAATAGGTGTTGATGCTTGGATGCTCGCGGCTGATTTTTTGAGCACTAATATTTAGATCTTTTATCCTGTCCAGACGAAAGTCGCGGTAATCGTTTTTTAAATTACAAAAGGCAATGAGATGCCAGTTGTTGTTTTGCATGAATAAACCCAGAGGCTCTATGTTCCGCGAAACAACGGTATCCTCGTAAGCATTCTGGTATTTGATATCGAGGCTTGTTTTTTCGTTGATGGCCTGTAGAACCGTTTGCATTGAGGGGATATCGGCAGTGGAAGCTGCGTGAAAACTGTGTTGGAGAATAACAACCGATTGGTTGAGACTGTCTAAGTATTCTTTTTCTCCCTCTTTTAAAACTGCTTTTACTTTAAACAGCGCCGAATTGTAATTTTCAGCATTCTTCTTATCGGTGTATTTTTCTACTATTTTTTCCGCAACCAATAAAGATGTAGCTTCTTCCCGGGTAAACATTACAGGAGGCAAACGATAACCCGACATCAGTGAATACCCGATCCCCGCTTCGCCTACTATCGGCACGCCGGATTCTTCCAGGGTTTTAAGATCGCGGTAAACCGTTCTCAGGCTTATGCCGAAACGTTCAGCAATTTCCTGGGCCTTCACAACTCGTTTGGATTGAAGTTGGATCAGAATGGCTGTCACCCTGTCTATTCTGTTCACCTTTAAAGATTAATTATTATCAATTATTTATTTCCCCAACGAAACGAAACCTGTTCCAGGCCGGCCAAATCAATCACTCTGTCAACAACCGTTGCTGCGAGGTCTTCAAAATTTTTTGGCTGGGAATAGAAAGAAGGAGATGCAGGACAAATAATTCCACCTGCTTCGGTTACGGTCTTCATGTTGTTGATGTGAATGAGACTCAGTGGCGTGTCGCGTGGAATCAAAATTAGTTTTCTTCTTTCTTTCAGAATAACGTCTGCAGCGCGGGTGATAAGATCGTTGCTAATGCCCGATGCAATACGCGCCATAGTGCCCATGCTGCAGGGGCAAATAATCAGAGTCCCGTATTTCGCAGAACCTGAAGCAAAGGGGGCGTTAAAATCGTTTTTGTTATAGATCTTAAAAGAATATTTTTCGTAATCGCGGTTTCCTAATTCCACAGACCACACTTCCTTAGCATTATCACTGAATACAAGCGCTACATCTTCAATCTGATCTTTAAGCCGAGATAGTTTATCCAGCAGCACCTTTGCGTAAATGCTCCCACTGGCGCCGGTTACAGCAACAACTATTTTATGTTTAGGGTTCGACATTAATGGTTTGCTTTTTTTTAAGATCAATACTATATGAAAATATTAAGGTGAGCATATTACTGTATAGTCCTTTATTAAAAAAACGGGCCACCGGATTTGGATAAAAAATCGTTGAACCGAAACCGTAACTTAAAACAGGCAAAATGGAATTAGAACTTCTTACCTCTACGTTTATTTTTTCTCCAATCTCTCTTCCTAAGCCAACATTCACGCCAACTTCATAGGTATTGAACCTGAATAGATCGCTGTAGTCTGAATAATTGATATCAACCTTGCTGCTGATTAAATAAGCAATAGAAGGCCCGAGAGTAATAAAGTACTTGGAGTTGGCCATAATGCGTAATGACAAAGGAAGATCAATATAGTTCAGGTGAATTCTGAAAAAAGTCGGATCGTCCTTTGTAGGATTTTTACGGGAACCTTTCTGAGAGAAATAAAACCCAAGTTCAAGGCTGATACGATCGCTGAATTTTGCATTGATAGCCGTACCTGCAAAAGCTCCGATCTTATGAAAACCTGCATCATTGTCTCCATGAATCTGGCAGAAATTCATGCCAAGTGCCGGTTTTAGAGAAAATACATTCTTAGCAAGATCCTGCGATTTTACGAAGAAAGAACAAAGCAGAAATATTACTGAAAGGTGTTTCAATGATCTTAGAATTTATAACCAAAGCCAATGCCTACGGTTGTAAGTACCTGCAGTCTCGGTCCGTTTATATCGTTAGGTCCGTCAAAAGCCCCGTCTTTATTCCAGTCGCGTTTTACAATTACGTCATCGTCATAAATCATGTTGCAGATCACGTTTGCAGTAAAGAACCTGTTGATCTTAATAGTAAGGAGGTTATTAAAGATTACGTCTATGTTTCCTGGATTATGTCCATAGTTCGAAAAGAGATCGAGGTAGGAATCGAGATTTACATTTTTGAAGATGTCTTTTTTGAATTTTACGATCACGCGACCACCAAACTCATAACGTACTTTTTTTCCCGGAGTGATAATGTTTCCTGAAGTATCCCTTAAGGCTTTCTCCACACCGTAAGCTCCGTCATCAGCAAGGTGCTGCCTGTTTACAACTGTAATTTTACCCGCGGCAGGAGCGAAGGTTACCGAAAAATAATCGGTTGGTTTGTAATCCAAACCGAGAGCCAGCTGAATATATGCCGGTGAAGTAAGATCAGATGTTGCTCTTCCAACGATGGAATCTCCATTGTATGTATAGCCCGGTGCGAATTGAGTTCTAAAATCTCCCTGCGCTGTATAATACCAGTATTTGTTGAAGGCATTGATGTTATATTTTGAAAGTGCAAACAATTGATCGAGGTTCTTCTGGAAATTTTTGAATCCTCCCGGCCTGATCATTCCATATTGTGCATCCAGTTTATTGGTCCATTCGTGTTTATCCTTTTTGTAAACGGCTTCAAAATTAAAGATAGAAGTAACGGTAATATTATCCTGGCCACCGCCCATCCAGTCGTTGAGCCAGGTGCTGGAACCGTTTATTCCGAAAAAGCCGGTTTTTTTCCAGTACGAAGTATCTTTTTTTGCTGTGGTTGAAGTATCTGTTGGATTTTGCCCGCTCAAAATGCTAATCGTGAGACACATTGCAATCGTAAGACTTCTTTTCATATGTCAAGGTTTAGAGGTTGTGGTAAAATTAATAAAAATTAAAAGTTCCTAATTTTGTTCGTTGTATTCTTTCACAATATTGTAAAGTGTATCGCGCTGAACCGGGGTTCTCCCTACACCTTTTATCATATCAACCAACTGCTGCGTAGAAAGTTTAGGATTTTGTTCCTCTGAACCAGCCATGCTGTATATTTTGGTTGTATCATCAATCGTTCCATCAAGATCATCGGCTCCAAAATTTAGCGATAACTGTGCGGTATTTCTTCCGATCATTGCCCAATAGGCCTTTATGTGAGGAAAATTATCCAGGTAAATTCTTGCAAGGGCATAGTTCCTCAAATCTTCTACCACACTTACTTCCGGTACATTCGACATTTCATTTTCCTTGTTCCTGAATTTAAGCGGAATGAAAGCATTAAAGCCTTGTGTTCTATCCTGCAGTTGTCTCAGGCGTTCCATATGATCGATGCGATGCTCGAACGTTTCAATGTGTCCGTATAACATCGTAGCATTCGATTGATTGCCCATTTTATGCCAGATTTTGTGGATGGAAAGCCATTCTTCTGAGGTGCATTTTCCCCCTGCAATTTTATCGCGGATCTCCTTATCAAAGATTTCGGCCCCCCCACCTGGTAAACTGTTTAAGCCTGCATCCTGCATTATTTTAAGCCCCTCTTCGTAGCTTACTTTGGCTTTTTTGAAAATATAATGGAACTCAACAGGAGTAAGGGCTTTAATGTGCAGATCGGGTCTGTGCGCTTTGATGCGGCGAAATAATTCTGTATAAAAAGCGAGATCTTGTTTTGGAACCACACCACCGGTAATGTGTACTTCTGTTACAGCCTGACCATCATATCCTTTAATAATATCCATGATCTGATCTACCGAAAGTTCCCAGCCCTGCTCACGATGTTTGATTAAACGGGAGTAAGAACAAAATGCACAACTGTAAACACACACGTTAGTTGGTTCAACGTGAAAATTGTGATTAAAATACACGTAATTTCCGTTCTTCTTTTCACGAACGAAGTTTGCAAGGGTGCCAAGGAAACCAAGCTCCGCTTTTTTATATAATGTTACACCCTCATCAAAAGTAATGCGTTCACCTTTAAAAACTTTTTCAGCTATCGCTTTTAGTTCGGTGGAATAGGATGAATTTGCGAGAATGCTTTGCGCAGAATGACTGTTTAATATCATGGGGTAAATTTACTACTAATAGAGCCAAGAGCCAAGAACCTAGAATCAAGATTAGAGCCAGGAGAATAAAAAAGAAGTCAGGATTTGGCATAATTTATCTTGGTTCCCAGTGTCGATCTATGGAAATAATCTTGATTCTATACCTGGTTCCTGATTCTAGGTTCTTGGATCTATTCTACCCACAAAACCATGCCCTTCAGATATTCCCCCTCCGCAAAAAAAGGAGTTACCGGATGATCAGGAGGTTGGTTAAGATAATGCAGCACTTTTATGTCGCGCCCGGCTTCGAGTGCGGCAGCTGTGATGGTATTGTAAAAAAGAAATTTGTCAACTACGCCACTGCAACTAAATGTAAAAATGATCCCGCCTTTTTTGATCAGTTTCATAGCCATTACGTTTAAGCGTTTATAACCAATCACGGCATTGTGTTTGCTGTCGCGACTCTTGGCAAAAGCAGGCGGATCAAGCACAATCACATCGTACACATCCTTTTTATCTTTAAGGAAATCAAACGTATCAACAGCATAACCTTCATGATTGGCACAATGATTAAGTTCTATGTTTTGTTTGCAAAGCTCAATGGCAGGAGCACTAACGTCAACGGAGTGTACCAATTTGGCACCGGCTTTTGCAGCGTAAACTGAAAATCCACCGGTATAAGAGAAGGTGTTTAAAACAGTTTTGTCTTTACAATAATCTCCAAGCCAGGCGCGGTTTTCACGCTGATCGATAAAGAAGCCGGTTTTTTGGCCATTTACATAATCTACTTTAAACAAATTACCATTTTCTTTCACGGTAATTTCTCCGCCGCTTCCTAAAAGAAAACTATTTTCCGTTTTTCCGGAAAAATGTTTTGAAAGCGTTTCAGCGCTTTTATCGTAAAGACTTTTTAAGTCAGCACCAAGAACCCTTTTAACGGCATTCGCAATATTATCTTTCTGCAAATAAACACCCCAGGAATGCGCCTGCATCACTACATGGCCGTCGTAATAATCGAGAATGAGTCCGGGAACTCCATCCCCTTCACCAAAAAACAAACGACACACGTTGGTCTGATCATTGAGGATAGCAAGCTGTTTGCGGTATTCATGGGCTTTTGATATTTTTTTGAACCAGAATTCCTCGTCAATCGTTGTGGGTTCAAACGAAATAAGACGTACCGCAATGCTTCCACCCGCGTAATAACCAATGCCAAGGAATTCTTGTTTATTCGAAAAGACTTCAACGAGATCGCCATCCTGCAGGTTATTGTCTTTTTTTGCGATAGCACCTGAAAACACCCATGGATGGCGCCTTAAAAGAGAAAATTCCTTGCCTTTGTTTAGTATAATCCGGGGATATGTCATGCCATTTATTTAAGTGTGCAAATTTAGTGTTTCATTTACAAACGGCCCAAATACGCAGTTTTTGCTGAAGAATGCATATTTTTTTGGAAATATGATATGAATCCTTACTTTTAAAATAATCTAATCCCAGCCATATGGAAGTTAATCAAGTTTACACACACGAATTTCAATTTACACAAGAAGAAGTAACCCGTTTTGCTGAAGTGACCGGCGACAGAAATCCGGTTCACACAGATCCGGCTTTTGCAGCGAAGACTATTTTTAAAAGACCCGTCATGCATGGCATGCTCGGAGCCGCTTTGTTTAGTAAAGTGTTTGGGACTTTATTTCCGGGTGAAGGAACTATTTACCTTAAACAAAGTCTTAATTTCCTGAAACCAATGTTTCCGGATACCAAATACATCGCTGAATTTACAGTGAAAGAAGTTATTAAGGATAAAAACAGGGCTGTTATTGAAACGCTTATAAAAAACCCTGAAGGCTTTGTTTGCACCAGCGGCGAGGCTACTATCATGAACGTAGATAAGATCAAAAAATAATTCGTTCTTATCCCTGCACTTTTTTCTATTTCGTTTAACCCCTTAAAACAATGTTATGGACAAACAGAACAAAAGAATAGTTTTGGTGACAGGAGCCACCGGAGGATTGGGAACGGCCATGTGTAAAAAACTTTACAAAGATGGTTTTCACGTGGTAGGTAACTATCATACTAAGGAAAAGGCGGAAAAATGGAATCAGACCATGAAGGCCGAGGGTTTTGATATCCAGCTTTTTCACGGAGATGTGAGCGATTTTGATAGCGCAGGGGAGATGATCCGAAAAATAGAAAGGGAAATCGGCCCAATTGACACCCTGGTTAACAATGCTGGTATTACAAGGGATGGACGCCTTGTCAATATGAAAAAAGAAGATTGGTACGCGGTAATTAATACCAATTTAAACAGCGTGTTTAACTGCACGAAAAATGTATTGGATGGAATGATTGAAAGAAAATTCGGACGTATCATCAATATTTCTTCCGTAAACGGCCAGCGAGGGCAGTTTGGTCAGACTAATTACAGCGCCGCCAAAGCGGGCATGCATGGTTTTACAAAATCCCTGGCTATGGAAGTTGCAAAATATGGAATTACCGTAAATACTATTTCTCCCGGATATATCGGAACCGACATGGTAATGGCTGTACCAGAAAAAGTGCTTGCACAAATTGTGGCGCAGGTTCCAATGGGACGTTTGGGCGGAACCCATGAAGTTGCCCACCTGGTGAGCTTTTTGGCAAGTGAGGAAACAAGTTTTGTTACAGGTGCTAATTATAGTATTAATGGAGGACAGCACGTTTATTAATGGAATCAAGAATCAAGAATCAAGAATCAAGAGTCAAGAGACAAGATATAGAGTCAAGGCAAATAAGAATCAATCTTGGTTCTTGATTCAAAGCCGTAAAAATTTGTTTCTTCTTTGCGATCTTTGCGCATTCTTTTTGTTCTCTGCGGTAAAGAAAATAACCACAAAGAGCGCCAAGTTTTTACACGAAGATCACAGAGTAAATTTGTGGGTCTAAAACTCGAAATAAATAACCCGAAACCTGAAATAAAACTTGGACTCCCTTTTAAACTATTTCATCATCATCCACGTAATTGCGGGAACTGCGGCACTTATATTTGGGGCGATTGCATTTACGTTGCGGAGTAAAACTCCAAAACACAAACCGATAGGCAGAATTTATTTCTGGTGTATGACGGTTGTGTTTGTTACCGGAATTATTCTTTCTGTTGCAAAAAGTCTGGTGTTTTTCTTTTTCATCGCGGTGTTCTCTTACTATTCGGTAGTTATTGCTTACAGAGCTTTACGCTTAAAAGAACTTCACAAGGGACAGAAACCCAAAGCGATAGATTGGATTATTCAGTTGCTGGCTGCACTGGTATTTTTATCTGCAATTATTTTTGCCTGGACAGGAGACAGGGGAGGAGCCTCGGTTATCATGACTGTCTTCGGGGTATTAGGCCTGTTAGGAGTTTACAGGAATACCAAGCTTCTTTTAAAAGGGCCTAAAGAAACAAACTATTGGCTAAAAATGCATATTGGTCACATGATGGGAAGTTATATTGGCGCCATTACTGCTTTTTTGGTAAATCAAACAGATCATATTCCAATACACCCATTAATTCTTTGGTTTGGACCAACGGTATTATTAGTACCGATAATTGTCATGGAATTCAGGAAGATTAAATCGGAACCTTTCTAGAACCAAGAGTCAAGAGTCAAGAAATAGAATCAAGCTGAACAGAGTCAATCTTGGCTCTTGTCCCGATGCTTTGGGACATGCTTCTTGTTTCCAGAGAGTCAAAAGCTGTTCTTTTTGGTAAAATTAGAAACCACAAAGGTCCCAAAGGTTTGCACAAAGCTCACAAAGCGCTTGTAGCCTTATCTAAAATATAAAAACTCAGCACCCCTGATTCTAAGTGTCTGTGTGTTAAACACTGACCCCGAACCCGAAATAAACAACAGTTCTTCCCCCTTTAAGGGGTTTGTTATTATAAATAAAAGACCTATTTTAGAACCCTAACACAAACAAAAACATGGAACAAAACACAGCGCAAAAAGGCCATCCTAAGGGGCTATGGGTATTATTTGGAACGGAAATGTGGGAACGTTTTAACTTCTACGGAATGAGGGCGTTATTAACCCTTTTTCTCGTTAACTCGTTGTTAATGAAAGAGGCTGATGCCTCCCTTATTTATGGCGGATTCCTTGGCCTTTGTTATTTAACACCACTTTTAGGCGGGTTTATAGCAGATCGTTTTTTTGGCAACCGAAACTGCATATTGCTGGGTGGACTAATGATGGCCTGTGGCCAAATGTTGCTTTTTGCGAGCGCTTCAGTGTTCCCGGGTAATATTGGGCTTGCTACAACACTCATGTGGGTGGCGCTTGGAATTATCATTTTTGGAAACGGCTTTTTTAAACCAAATATTTCCAGTATGGTGGGAAGCCTGTATCCGAAACAGGAAAAAACGAAACTCGATACCGCGTTCACTATATTTTACATGGGAATCAATATAGGCGCATTCTTAGGTCAGTTTATCTGCCCGATTGTTGGGGATGTTAAAGATTCGGGAGGCGTACGTGATATTTATGCATTCAAATGGGGTTTCCTGGCTGCAGCATTGGCTATGTTAATTGGCACTGTAACATTTTATATCTTAAAAAATAAGTATGTAGTTACGCCCGAAGGCAAACCAATTGGTGGACTGCCATCCAAAAACACTCAGGCTGATTATGAAGAGGGAGAATCACAAAAAGCACATTTTTCCAGTAAATCTTTGACGATAGCCGTTGTTGGATTTATTGCTTTATTCTTGACATTCCATTTCACTACTGAAGGAAACAACGTGGTAAAAACAATTATCTACCCGATTATTTATGCAAGCGGTATAACTTTAGCTGGTCTGATTCTGTCAGATAAAACACTTACTAAAGTCGAAACTCAACGTATATGGGTAATTTACATCGTGTCGTTTTTTATTATTTTCTTTTGGGCTGCGTTTGAACAGGCCGGTTCTTCGCTGACTTTTATAGCGGATAACCAGACCGATCGTAATTTTTTCGGATGGAACATGCCGCCGTCCATGGTTCAGATTTTTAACGGACTATTCGTTGTAATGTTTGCCGTTCCATTCAGTATGCTTTGGGATAAACTTAGAGCAAAAGGACGAGAGCCACTTTCCACAATGAAGCAGTCGTTTGGTTTGGCTTTAATTGCGTTGAGTTACTTTATTATCGCACACAATGTAAAGGATCTTGGCAACAATGGTCTGCTTGCAATATACTGGCTCATTCTTTTATACCTGATACAAACATTTGGTGAGCTTTGTTTATCTCCTATTGGATTATCTCTGGTTGGTAAACTTGCACCGAAACGTTTTGCTTCCTTAGCTTATGGGGTGTTTTTTATTTCGAATGCGGCAGGTTATGCTTTATCAGGAACTCTCGGATCTATTTTACCAGCTACCGGAGATAAATTTAAGAAAGCAGAGGAGCTCGGAATTCAATTACAGCCCATCTTAGATAAAACGGTTGTTCCAACACCGGAGCAGTTGAAAATACTTGAAGAGAACCAAATAAGCGCTACGAATCCGGTTTTTGCAGGTTTTGAGATTCATAATTTGTTTGAGTTTTTCATGGTGTTTGTAGTCCTTTGCGGAATCGCATCCGTAATACTATTCCTCCTTACGCCACGTTTGAAAAAGATGATGCACGGTATTAGATAGAACGCCGATAACGCAGATTTTTATGATGGTTGCGGATAGAACGTTTATTTTAGGAGAATGGAACGTGGATAACACGGATTGTTGTGATCAACGCTGATAATTATAAGCATTCTGAAATAACCGAACAGATTATAGGAGCATTTTATAAAGTATATAATACCCTGGGTCATGGCTTCCTTGAAAGGGTTTACGAAAACGCACTCTATCTGGAACTTGTGAAGATGGGTTTGCCCGTTGAAAAGCAGAAACAGATAAAAGTTTATTATAATGAAGTGGAGGTAGGAACCTATTTTGCCGACATGTGCGTTTCTAATCTTGTAATTATTGAACTGAAAGCCGCTGAATCTATTTGTGAGGAGCATGAATTTCAACTCATCAATTATTTAAAGGCTACTGAAATTGAGGTCGGACTGTTGTTGAATTTTGGTAAGAAACCGGAATTTAAACGAAAGGTTTTTTCAAATAATTTAGCTAAGTTCTCAATAAAATAAATCATAATAAATCATATCCATCAGCGTCATCTGCGTTCCATAAACATGACAAGTCTAGAACAAATTCAGAATTTCAAGGGCAAGTATCCTAAACAAATCTGGCCCTTATTTTTTAGCGAGATGTGGGAGCGTTTTAGCTTCTACGGAATGCGGGGCATGCTTATTTATTTCATGGTGACGCAGCTTAATATGAATGACAGCGTTGCCAACCTGCAATATGGAGCCACGCAGGCCTTTGTTTATGCATTTACCTTTGTGGGAGGAATTTTCGCGGATAAAATTCTAGGTTTCAGACGTTCACTTTTTTGGGGCGGACTATTGATGATTGTTGGAAGTGTGGTATTAGCGCTGGATCCTAAAGAATTTTTCTTTCTGGGAATTGGGTTCAATATCATCGGAACTG
>JAEUTM010000176.1 GCA_016788025.1 Bacteroidia bacterium | reverse complement strand
ACTTATAAAAACCTGCAAACCATTTTTGGAATATTTAAACTAGGAGAATTTCAACCACTTCCGAAACTCGACTACGTGTTGCTTTTCCAAAGTAGTTTCCGTCCCAACTGCGACGCCTGCGCCCTTGATGAGGAAGAACATTTATTTTACCAGGTTAGTTTGGTTTACTGGAAAAATCGTCGGATCATCGTACACGAAAGCAAAAAAATATCAGAAGCCCTACAAATTGCAGAAACCCTTCACAAACAATTACAACTACCTTTGAAAGATTCGTCTGCGCGTGGTAAAGCGAGATGGAGGTATGCGGGAGCTGAACCCTTGACGATTCCCAGTGGGATTTTGGGTATTGGTGGACCGACATTATAAAATTCTCTCAGAATAATCGAGTGAATTCAAAAAGGATACGAAAAAAATTTCCCCTACAATATGTACTAAGTAGATCGCCCGGAAATTTTCGAG
Organism: Bacteroidia bacterium; assembly: GCA_016788025.1. GTDB lineage: Bacteria > Bacteroidota > Bacteroidia > B-17B0 > Aurantibacillaceae > Aurantibacillus. The sequence goes on along the minus strand of JAEUTM010000176.1, from coordinate 8,350 downwards.
TTGCAAGTGCGTAGAGCCTTTGCTCTCATCGGCTTTGCCATATATATAACCAGCTGATGAGATGATCAAAGGCTCGGATTTGAACTCACGATGATCTTCGAGAGAATTTTATGAAGTCTTGCCCCGATATCTATCGGGGTTTGTGCAACTTTTTATCCAGAAAAAGTTGTTGCGGAAATAAAAGTCGTTAATTGCAGATAGATGTCGCATCAGTGTAAATGTTTGGTTACTTTGAGCTTGTGCTGACCTGAGTTTACACTGAGGATCCTGAGGTTCTCGAATGTTCGAGGGGAAGGAGCAAGACAAAATGGCTTTAACAGACTTTTCCAGAGTGCATTCTAAAATCTCTTTGAAATTTATACTAAACTGAATTTACGTTCAGTCGATAACGATGGACTGATTGAAAACATCAAAAAAGTTGGTGAAATAGAGAGCCTTCTCCACTTCTGTAAAAAACCTCACCAAATATAAAACCAGCCATCAGGCTATTAAGCCATTTTATCTATCTTCATAAAAATGGAACCCAGCAGCTTAAAATACTTAGGAGCTTTTTTTATTGCCGTTGCGACGCAAGGCTTCTTTTTCACCCTTGCTCAACTTAGCTCCAAAAACAGAAACGCTCCAAGAATTTTCCTGGCGCTTATCGTGCTTTGTTTTTCGATCTGCCTCCTCGAGAGCGGCCTGTGGTGGACCGAACGTATGGACCGTTTTGTTCACCTGGTGGACATCAGTGCGTCTCTACCCTTTTTATTTGGACCGCTGGTCTACTTTTATTTTAAATCCAGTCTCCAACCTTATATATTTAAGAAAGAAGATCTTCTGCATGCACTACCTTTTATATTGCATTTTAGCTATTGCGCTTCCTTCTATTTCAGTTCCACTGCAGACAAAGAAGCCATGATGCGGGGAGAAATTCCCTTTACCGATTTTTTTCCCGTTTACATTCCCAGTCTTTATACACATATTCTAAAAGCCCTGTCCCTGCTCTCCTATGCTTTGTTCACCTGGCACAAACTGTATCATAAAACAAAAGTGCTCTCGGAAGTGAGGAATTGGTTTCGCCTTACGTTTGGAGTCTTTGCATTTTATGTGCTCAATTTTATCGCCTTTCATACACTCAAATTCGCTGGAATTGTCGACGGCTGTTCCGATTATGGCATTGCCTCTGCCATGAGCGTATTTGTGCTGCTTTTTTCCTGGTTTGGTTTTGTACGCCCGAAAGTATTCGACGGTTATTCGGTGAATGAAGCATTACAGCCCGTTATCTTCCAGAAATATAAATCCTCTGCTTTGACTGAAGATCTCGTACAGGAACTTGGTATTCGACTTGAAGAACTTATGCGCTCTCAAAAATTATTTAAGGATGAACGACTCCGACTGGACTCTCTGGCAAAACTCCTCGACGTCTCCAGGAACTCCGTATCACAAGTCATCAACCGAACTGGCATGAACTTTTTTGAGTACGTGAATTCCTGGCGAATTGAAGAAGCCAAAAAACTACTTTCCGAAACAAGCAAAGAAGAACTCAACATCATTGAAGTGGCCTACGAGGTGGGATTTAATAATAAGGTGTCGTTTAACAAATCCTTCAAAAAATCCACCGGCCTTACACCTACCGAATTTCGCCGTCTGGCATTGGAAAAGAAAGCTTAAATTCACTGTCAGAGTGGTCCCTCCAGGAATTTTTCACTGGGACCGTATCGAGAACTGCTTCCAAAACAAAAAACACTGTCAGTTCGAGTGGTCCCTCCTGGAATTTTTCACTGGGACCGTATCGAGAACTGCTTCCCAAACAAAAAATGAAGGCCACCAGCCCGCGAAAATCCTTTTAAAAAAGGTAATCCTTTACACGAATTTACCCTTTCTGAAGCTCGACACCCTAGGTTTGCGAAAAACCTAAACCATCCATACTATGAAAACAAAGCTATTTTTAATTCTTGTCCTTTTCTTTAACACCCTGATCCATTCCCAAAATAAATACAGCTTTTATGAATTACATAACCAGGCCTACCACGATTTGGTGAACGACCTTAACATAACAGACAGTTTTGATGTAAATACCGGTTTATATATAATCCCCGGTCTCATTGGTGAGAGTTTCAACTTTTTTGATCAGACATTTCCTTTTGGCGGACTTAAAACCATCGCCGTTGGGGAAGGGCCCTTTTTAAGAGTGGACAATGATTCATCGCTTGTAATTGTCGATGTAGCGTTTACCTATATCGACTCGATAGATCCCAGCTCTAAGATCTCCTATCTCCTGCAAGGTAGCAGTGGGAACATGATTCTAAAAACCCAATACAAAAACTACAAACTCAGCTATGGTCCAACTGGGAATTTTATCAATGTACAGATCTGGTACTACCAGCAAAACGGTGTCATAGAACTTCGGTACGGTTCCAGAAGTGCAAACAACGCAAGTGGTTACAATACAATCCAGGGACCAAACATCGGCATCTTTTATTCGCCTGATGATTTCAGCGGCTGTTACGAAAAATTATGGTGTAATGGACCAATTACCAATGTAACTTTAGACTCTGCAGCAAACTATGTCTTTAATGCCATGAGTGGCGTACCTGATTCCGGAACCGTGTATCGATTTGTTCCAAGGAGCACGCAAACAGTAAGTACCGTAGGCCTTAAAAAAAACACAAATCAAAATTGGAGCATAGGTCCCAATCCGGCAAGTGATTTTATTTCTATCTCCGGAAACACAAACGACCTTTCCCTTTCTATTTATGATCTCAACGGCCGGCTTGTGAAGACATGGCAAGATCAACCTTCCAAGACAAAGTGTTCTATAGCTGATCTAAGTCCTGGTTGTTACATTCTTGAAATCAGAAGCAGTTCAGCAATTGAAAGAAAGAAGATCATTCTCGATACCAGGCATTGAGTTTTGGTTTATTCCACCAAATCCCCGTTTGGTAAGCATAATTATGCTGTGTTGCTTCTACCCTCGTGCGATGACTCCGCCGCGATGGACGGCGATTTGATTCACAGTAAGCAGCCGTGCGCGCAATGCCAATGACCAACGTTATCAAGCTAATTGACTCTTAAACACATGACTCAATTTCTTGGCTCTTGATTCTTGAATCTTGGTTCTAAGTTCTTGGTTCTAGATCTAATAACTACCTTTGGTACATGGCAAAACCAAACTTCGCTCGCATGATGCAGGTAATTGATGAAACCTTCGCTACGCGGAACGACCCTGGACAAATCTCTGTAAGCCCTGCGCAACAGAAAAAACTCGCCGCCATCCATCCTTCTACACTTTCTGAACTCGCGAACGATGATGGACCCCTGATCTGGCTTTTGCTAATTCCCACAACAAAAGAAATAGCTGACGCCTTCCTTAGTGGAAAGATCACTGAAAAAGAACTATTGGATAAGACACCCATTGGGGCATCATACGATTGTATCTATCTCTGCTCCGCCTCTACCCTTCCGGAAGCCCGCGGCAAGGGACAAACCAAATCTTTATGTATTAAAGCCATTAAAGAAATCGCAGCACTGCATCCAATCAAAACACTTCTTGTATGGCCTTTCACCAAAGAGGGCAATATTCTGGCAAAAAAAATCGCAAACCAAACAGGCCTGGAATTACTGGTAAAGGAAAAATGAATTATGCTTTAAATTATTCCTCACATACAGCGCTAAGTACTCAACACTTACTTGATACTTAATACGTAATACTCAATATTCAATACCCAAACCCCGGCATAAAATTTGCGGATTTTCCAACTATGAATACTTTTACGTCAATCACCGCTGCCGTCATGTTTGGACTATTGGGATGCAGCGTTAACACGCAAAAAAATATGAAAACCAAAATTGAATTATTAAGCCCCGAAGGCCTCCACAAAAATCCAGCCTATTCACAAGTTGCGATTGTAGAAGGAAATTACCGCACCGTTTATATTGGTGGACAAAATGCAGTTGACAAAGACGGTAATATTATCGGTAAAGGTGATCTGGAAGCTCAGGCAAAACAAGTTCTTAAGAACCTTGAAACCGCCTTGCAAGCCGCCGGTGCATCCTTTGAAAACATTATTAAATGGAATATTTATTCATTACAAGGCCAATCACCCGAAAAAGCATTAAAAGTCTTCCAGGAACCCATGAGCAAAATGAAACAAGCACCACTTATAACTGGCGTCTATGTTTCATCCCTCGCCCATCCCGATTTTTTAATGGAACTCGAAGCAATCGCAATAGTCCCTATTCCTTAATACCGTCAGGCTGAGTGTTGCTGGACGCCAATCCTTCATCCTGGATTTTAATAACCATATTATACACCTGCGTATCTATTTCAGCCCAGGACTGCATCAATGCTTCCAAACCGTTGACAAAATCCCACCAACCATCCAGATTCTTTTCTTTCTCAGGATTTGGAACGTTTTGTTTAAAAACAGCAGCTTTATATCCAGTTGGAAATAAATGCAAAACCGATGATGGTAAAACGCCTTCTTTTACTTCTCCTACCAGGACCAAATATGTATTATAAAAACTTAAGAGACTACTTCTCAGCGCGGGAACCTCATCCATGTTCCGATCACGTGTCAGCTCTTTATGATAAAACTCACCTATAGTTTTCATGAGGTTCATAAATGGCTCTCGGTCCTGAGCCATTTTATCACGTAGCGTCATGAGTGCTTTATACTCGCCTGCTGTTTTAGGATCATTTGCGAGCTTTTTAAAATAGAACCAATCCGCTATTTTTTGAATATGTTGCTTAATCAGTTCCTCTTCCGTCTCTGTTTCTTTCTGGAGTTGTTTATAGACATCTGCAGAATAATAACGTGTATAGGATTTTCCATCGAATTCAAATCTTTTTATATCCAAATGGCCCTCACTTATACTCTTCACTACTTCAGTGTCATGTAAATGCTGCTGGTACATCCTGAGTTTTACAACAATCGCATCATTAAAAATATCGCTCAGTTCAAGTGACATAACGTCGGCCTTATTTTCTTCTTTTGGCACAGCGAACGTGTTACCGGTATACAGGTAAAAATCTTTGTATAGTGGGTTAGAACGATCCTTTTGTTTACTCTCAAAAAACTGTATGAGCTCCTGGTTAGAGCGTGTCTTATTTCCTTTTGCGCCGAGCTCTGCAAGATGCCTGCTCATTTCTCTCTGCAACTTTTCGGGACTTGAAAACAACTCCCAGGGACTGTTTGTCATCGAATCCGATTCCAGGAAAATTCTGTTTGCGTTCTTTTCTCTATCTGCTGTACTCGGGTGAGAGGCCCATACGTCTTTATATTTTATCCTTGGCTCTATCACCAGGCTCTTTGTATTTTCTTCCGTAATAACAGGCAAATTATTTTCAAGCTTCAGATAATTTATCTCCGCCAGGAAACGACTGTTATGCTGCATCAAACCAAAAAAATTCTCAGGATAGAGAATTTCTTCCTTATTAAATTCTACAATTCCCTGCAGCGTGTAGTTATAGCTTTGTTGTGCAAAATCTAGCCTGTGCAACGCACTAATGATCGGTTTACTGCCTGTTACGCTCACCGCCACCGAGTCGGCATGGAATTCCATTTCCCTGGAAAGGGAAAGGTAACTGATATTGGTAAGTTTATACAATTGCATAAAAAAGCGTAGCGCAAGATTGGCCATACCAACAGCTATTCTCGCGAAAAAACCAAGAAATGCGTGAATAGAAGTAATGGAATTTAAGGTATTGCTCCAACCTTCGTTATCGTATAACAAATTGTAGATCATTTTATTGAACCTGTAAACATACGAACCGAGCCTTGTGCTGGACTGGGAAAAGTGGCCGAATTCGTGCGCGATAATGGCTTTAAATTCTGTTATGTTTACGCTATTAACAAGACCAAGCCCAATTTCAAGGTTCTTTCGTACAGGAAAAAACATACTTAAGAAACTCGAGTTATAATATACGCTGGCATTAACAGCTGGCGACACCACAATCTTATGAGGTTTAGGTGCTTTTGTTTCGTCACACACACGTTCAATAAATTCAAACAACAAAGGATGTTCTTCTCTGGATAACTCTACTTTATTCTCCGCATCTTCCTTTTTTATTTTGAACATAAACTTTATGATAAACACGAAGAACATAATCACCACAATCATAACGCCTGCGGCCGCAATTAATGTTATCCAGTTTGGTTTAAACATGATTATAGCAAGGGCTAGTTTAGCGCCGTAATAAATAAGCGCCAGGGACAATACCAGCATTGCCAGGTAGCCAATAATAAAAACGAAAATGCTTGACAAAACACCCCATACATGTTTACGATAAGTAGCCGGAACTTTAACAAGTGAAGTTGTATCGGCTGTGGGGGAAGCCGGATAATTGATTTTGGGCATAAGAAAATTTTAATAAATATAGAATTATTTAATTAACTCAAACAACTTGTCGGCCCGTACTCTTTTTTCGTAACTCATCCCCAATTTCGTCATTACTTAAACCGGTTTACCGTTGCAACTTTATCACTTAACAACTGTTGCTCCCGGGCATAATTTTTGCGTATTTCACTTTAGGTAATGCTAAAGAAAAGCGTCCTGTAAATGGCAAATCAGTTACTTGAAACTTAATACTTAATACTCAATACTAAACACCAATGGAAACTCAAAAAAACAGCGCAAACGCAGCCGAACCAAAACCACTTCTTATTAAAAGAACCTTCAACCTTCCAATTGACAAAGTCTGGGCAGCCTGGTCAGAACCCGAGGATTTTAAAAAATGGTGGGGTCCCAATGACTTTACCTGTCCCGAAGCACATATTGATTTTCGTGTCGGTGGAAAAATCCATGCCTGTATGAAAAATAAAAACGATGGAAAAGAAACATGGTCCACAGGCATCTATCGGGAAATTGTACCTCACAAAAAAATTGTAGTCACCGATAATTTTGCCGATGAGGAAGGAAACGTGATTACACCTGCCGAAGCCGGTATGCCTGGAGACTGGGGCACTGAACCTGTAATTAGCCTGGAGCTAAATAAAAATAACGATCAAACTGAAATGGTCCTAACACATTCAGGTATTCCATCAGACATGCAAAACGACTGCATAGACGGTTGGAACCAGTGCTTCGACAAACTTCAAAAATTTGTCTAGGACCTGCATCTCAGCACTTTATACTTAATACTCAGTACTTAATACTAGATTCTTGATTCTTGGTTCTTGGTTCTTGTTTCTGGTGATTCACCTACTTCTCCCTTCCATTCCAGGCCCTTACGGGTTTAGTCCTTCGGTTTTTGATGAACTTTTTTCCGTTAGCCCGTTTGTGCTTTGTATGGTATTTACCACTTGAACCGTCAAGATTTTTTTCCGGATCAATTTTATGATTGTCGCTGGTATATGCAGGATCCTTTGAATGAAACAAACGTTTGTGTTGAGATTTCAGGTCGAGATTTAGGCCCAAAAACAAGATAAGAAGACTGAAGAATTTCATGGCCGTTGTTTATTGGAATTATTCAAATTTGATGCCCGTTACTCAATACTTGATACTTAATACTCTTTACTTAATACTCAATAAGCGAATCTTACACCCATCTTACATTGCCAATACGTTAAGTATTAATTAAAAATTAGGTTCAGAGCCTTTTAATGCGTATTTTGGTAATGCTTAATCGGAAGATTGTTTCCATCGTCAGTAATACTAGCTCCATTGCGTACGGTAAATCTTACTCTTTTCTTGTTAGCCAGTTGGTTTCGCACAACGTGAAGCCCAGGTAATTTAAACAGAGCTATGCACTATCCCAATGAAAAAAGGAAAAGTCAAATTTTTTGACGAGGACAAAGGTTTCGGATTTATTAAAGAAGAAAACGGACCGGAAGTTTTTGTTCACGTTACCGGATTACAACAAGAAATCCGCGTTGACGACCATGTAATTTTTGAAGTACAACAAGGAAAAAGAGGCCCAAATGCTGTGAACGTGAAGCTTCTTGAAGTATAATAATCAAAAAAACAAATTAAAAAGGCAGATGCAAACGCAGCTGCCTTTTTTGTTTACCAACGTAAACACACACAACAAAAACTATACACCGCTTTTTGGCTTCTTAAATAAAATATCTATTGCCTTACTCTGTTCGCTTAATGCCATAAGCTCTTTCTCTTCAGCATTGCTCATAATACCTAGTCTGCCCGATAAATTTGCGGCTCTGTAAGATTCCTCGCGAAGTTCTTTTGCCTTCTGCATGTTTGATTCTGATGAGCTAATAAGAACGCGGCTTTGTGATTTTTTGGAATCATCCAGTTCCGGACTAACAATAAGTTTATTGATGGTTTCTTTGTTACTGTTAAACTTCACCTGGTTAATGGTTCCGTATATTTCCGAAGCTTCAATTTGTTTTTGCAGACTATTGCGTTC
>JAEUTM010000172.1 GCA_016788025.1 Bacteroidia bacterium | reverse complement strand
CGCCATACATCTGTTCGCTTTCCATAAAAATAACCGGATCGTTATCGCGAATGGCACTTTTTAATAAACCTTTTGCATCATAAGGGTTGCTTGGTACAACTACTTTTAAACCTGGACAATTTGCATACCAGTTCTCAAAAGCCTGAGAGTGCTGAGAACTTAACATCCCGGCGCTTGCTGTAGGGCCTCGGAAAACAATAGGTACATTATACTGACCACCACTCATGCTGTACATTTTGGCGGCGGCGTTTATTACCTGGTCAATTGCAACCAGGCTGAAATTAAATGTCATGAATTCTATAATCGGACGAAGACCATTTGTTGCCGCCCCTACTCCAATGCCAGCAAAACCGAGTTCTGCAATGGGAGTATCAATCACTCTTTTAGGACCGAATTCGGCCAACATTCCTTTACTCACTTTATAAGCGCCATTATATTCGGCAACTTCCTCACCCATTAAAAAAATGTTTTGGTCACGTCGCATCTCTTCCGACATAGCTTCGCGAAGTGCTTCTCTGAATTCAATTGTCCTCATAATTCTTGGTTGATGTAGACTTCAAAAATAACAATAAAAATCTAGCCGGAGAACAAACCGGGGGAATAAATCCACACGGGTCCCCACCATTTAATTAAATTGGAATTGTTTACAAACTACTCGACTGGCCCGCTTTCCAGGCAAAAACAACGACACATGTTGAGCCGGCATGAAATTTACATTACCCCGTTTAAATGCGTTTGTTAAGGCTAAATATCATCTTGCTAATGCTCGTTTCGGGTTTGGGCAAATCCCAGTTTCCACTTGGAGTTCAACTTACGGCCGACAATCCAGCGCCTACGATTGTTATGGCTAAGTTCAATGAAACCTACCCTGACATCAGCCCAATCTGGTGGCGTTCCGGGGATCATTACTCCGCAACGTTTATCGAGGCCCCATCGGGTATCAAACGCATCATGGTGTATGATAGTTTTGGAAACCTGGTGAGAAACGATAGCCAGGTGGGAGAGAAAGTTTACCCTGCTCCCATCAAACAATACTGCAATAAGAAATATCCTGGCGAGAAATACGACATATGGTCTAGTGAAGACAGCAAAGGAAAAAAAAGTTATTTCCTCAGTCGTGGTAGAGAAATAGTGTGGTTCGACGAACAAGGAAACTATAGAACAAAGCCCGGAGACAACAATTCAAAATCTAAATCAAATATACAATTCAACTAAAAAAATCGTTATGGGAAATCTCTTATATGTTATCGCTGTAATACTGATCATTGGCTGGCTAATTGGCTTTGTTGGTTTTCACGTTGGATCTTTGATCCACATCCTGCTGGTACTCGCAATTATTTCTATTCTTCTGCGTCTTATCAGTGGCAGAAAAGTATAAACACCTAAATTCTTAATTATGAAACGCACTATAATACTATTGGCCTTTGTAACTTTTTCAAGCCTGGCTATAAATGCTCAAACGACGTTAACCGAACGCGATCAGGACTTTTTAAACGAAGCCGTTCAAGGAAGCCTCATGGAAGTCAAACTAGGGGAACTCGCTCAGACAAATGCCTCCTCTCCGGCTGTAAAAAATCTGGGCCAAACCATGATTGCAGACCATACGAAAATGGTTACTGAACTTAATAAGCTTGGAGCCGATAAAAAAGTAACCTTATCGCAAAGTATGGGTGAAAAAGCACAAAAGAATTATGCTAGATTGGCAAAAAAACAAGGGAAAGACTTCGACAAGGCCTACACCCGCTGCATGATACATGACCACAAAAAAGACATTTGTAAATTCAAAAAAGAAGCGAAAAAAGGCGATGACCCCGCTATTAAAAACTGGGCTTCCGGTCAATTGCCCGCTTTAGAACAACATAAAACCATGTCGGAAGACGCCTGCAAAATGGCAAAAAAATCGTAGCCACAGGGCTCTCTATATAACAGCCAAAAAGCCTCACCCGGTAATTCGGAATGAGGCTTTTTTTATGAGCATTATTGTTAGTGCCATTGATTAGACATAAAAAGTCCTGCAACGTATGTCTTCGCGTCGCGGATTAGTCCGTCTTTTAACAGACTTTGAAACGTGTCGGCCTTAATTTCGATGGTTTCGATTCCTTCGTCTTCTTCTGATAATTTATGGGAGGGATCTTTATCGCTGTTTTCAACTGTAGCGTAAAAAATAAATAACTCTTCGGAGCTATAGCCAGGGGAACTAAAACAGGAAAACAATTGTTTGATGTTAGCTGAATTTATCCTATAGCCGGTTTCTTCATACGTTTCACGTATGGCTGCCTCAAGCGGCGATTCCCCTTCATCAATTTTCCCGGCAATCATCTCGTAGATCAGTTCTTCTATTTGGTCGTGAATTGGGTACCGGTATTGTTTTAAAAGTACCAGCTTGTTTGTATCCCTGTTAAGCAAACACACAACTGAAGCATTTTCCCTTTTGAGTCTTTCATACTTTCTTTTTTTATCGTTGTTTAGTATTACAGCCCTTTCAACTTTGAGCGCTCCCTCGTAAACTTTTTTTTCTTTTAGGATTTCCATACATGTGTTTTTAAAAAGTAACCGACAATCCCTTAACATGCTCAGGCAGTAAATTATAACCGAAGGGAATGCACTAAATGATTTAATTTAAAGTCTCAGTAAAAACCATACCAGTATTTATCACAGTGTTGTTATAAATTCCAAATGCTACGGATTATAGCAGGGATGCGGTTTTCAGCAGGCTATCTTTATGCTATGCCAAAACTGTATTTTGATAACCAGCGCTATGCCGACCTTCCCTTGCACCATGGAAAAGTGCCTCTATGGCTTGCTGATCGTATGCGCCTTCTGGGTGGAGCCGTCGTTGAAGCAATTATACAGGATTACGGCCGATCTGAGTTATTATCACGGATGAGCGATCCGTTATGGTTTCAGGCCTTTGGCTGCGTGTTGGGCATGGATTGGCATTCCTCTGGCATTACTACCTCTGTGATGGGTGCCTTAAAAGGAGCGCTTAACAGGAAGTTTAATGATTTGGGTATTTATGTGTGTGGAGGTAAGGGAAAATATTCCCGTCAAACTCCTTCAGAACTTTTAGATCTGGCAGACCGTACCGGACTTAACGGTAACGAACTGGTAAAAAACAGCAGACTAACGGCAAAAGTAGATAACAACGCCGTTCAGGACGGTTTCCAGATTTACCTCCATAGCTTTATGGTCACAAAAGAAGGCCATTGGGCCGTGATTCAGCAGGGAATGAATGAAGAAAGCGGAATGGCGCGCCGTTATCACTGGAATTCGGAACAGCTGCAGTCTTTTACAGAAGAGCCGCACACGTTTATTTATGGTGCTGAACAGGGTGAAATTCTAAATCTAACAGACAAAAATGCTGCCTCCACCAAAACGGGGTTGTTGTCGCTGGTTCAACAATCCCCGGATAAAATTATTCCGGAAATAAGAAAAATTGTGATGCCCTCGCACCACGATGTCAGGCCTGGGGACGTTGATCTGAAACGTTTGGGAAGTGTTCTGGCTCTTACGCATGAAAAACAGCCTGTTGATTTTGAATCGCTACTCTTGTTGGAAGGAGTTGGGCCAAGAACCATCCAATCTCTGACCTTAGTCAGCGAAATTATCCACGGTACACCATCCCGATTTACAGATCCAGCGCGCTTTTCATTCGCTCATGGAGGAAAGGACGGTCATCCCTTTCCTGTGCCAACCAAAACCTACGACCAGACAATTGAGATTTTGCGTACAGCTCTTGAAAAAGCAAAACTCGGCGTCACAGATAAATCACAGGCCATAAAAAATCTCAGTTTGGCCGCCCAGGCCATCGAAAAAAATTTCCTGCCCAATGCTAACTTTTACAAAGTGATAGAACAAGAAAGAAGAGATTCCTATAAATATGGGGGCCGCACTGTATTTGGAAAATCGAAACCACCAAAACAAAACAATCAATTGAATTTATTCGATTCTCTTTAATAACAAAACGGCGCTGGCATGTGCTTCGCAATAAGCTGGCGTGAATAAAACATATCATATTGGTTGCTCTGGCTATTATTATCCTTCCTGGAAGCATAATTTTTATCCATCCGGACTTGCACCAAAAAACTGGTTGAACTACTACAGCAGCGTATTTAATGCTGTTGAATTAAATGGAACCTTTTACCAAACGCCGAAACTGAAAGATTTGAAAAAGTATGCCGATGAAACCCCAGCGGAATTCAGGTTCTCCGTTAAGATGAGCAGATACATCACTCATGTAAAAAAAATGAGTGATACCAAAGACGAAATACTCGAATTGCAGAATCTCTTTCTCGAAGGCTTGCAAAATAAACTCGCCTGTTTTTTATTTCAGCTCCCACCCTCTTTTGTATATAATGAAAATCATTTGGATCGCCTGCTGAAAAACATCCCGCACCAGCCCCGGAATGCAGTGGAATTGCGAGACCTATCCTGGTGGAATGCAAATGTTGAAGATGCTTTTAGAAAAACAAAATTGACTTTTTGCAACATTGAACATCCAAAACTGCAACCCGCATCCGAAAATTTAATTCATACCTCGGACTGCTTTTATATGAGATTTCATGGTACTCCGGAATTGTTCAAGTCAAAATACGATATAACTCGTTTAACCGGGCTTTCAAAACGCTTTCCAAAAAACAGCTCCAACAATTATATATTTTTTAATAATACTTATTACGATGCGGCTTATCGTAATGCAAAAGAACTAAAAACCATCCTGCAAAAATAGTTGAATGCCTGAAGGACCATCGATACTAATATTAAAAGAACAGCTTGGTTTCGCGCGCGGAAAAAAAATCCTGGAAGTGAGCGGCAATGCAAAAATTGACCTTCAGAAATTAAAGGGGAAGAAGATCTTTGAAATTAAAACCTGGGGCAAACAATTGTTGTTTTGTTTTAATTCATTTTTTATACGGATCCATTTATTAATGTTCGGCTCGTTCAGGATAAATGAAGCACGGGAAGGAATGAAGCCAAGGCTCAGCATCAAGGTAAAAACGGGAGCAATCAATTTTTACAACTGCAGCGTCCGTTTAATTGAACAAAACCCCGATAATGTTTATGATTGGGACGCCGACGTATTGTCGGAAAGCTGGAATGCAAAAGCGGCTTTGAAAAAAATAAAAAACCGCAAAGACACTTTTGCCTGCGATGTGTTGCTGGATCAGGAGGTTTTTTCAGGTGTAGGGAACATCATAAAAAACGAGGTGCTCTTTCGTATAAAGGTTCATCCTTTGTCGCTTATCGGAGCAATGCCTTTAAAAAAGCAGAAAGAATTGGTAAAAGAAGCGAAAAAATATAGCTGGGAATTCTATAACTGGAAAAAACAGGTTGTTCTTAAAAAACATTGGTTAATTTATAAAAAAATAGAGTGTCCGCGTTGCAAAATCAGGACTACAAGTACTTACCTGGGAAAAACAAACAGGTTGACAAGTTTTTGCGTCAATTGCCAGGTAGTTTACAAGTGAAACCTTTAACATTTTTTTTGAATAAATATAGACTTATAATTCCATCGGAGGCCTTTGTTGGTGGGAGCTCAGATACGTAATTGGCTCTGTCTGAAATTACATTGACAATTATCATTTTCAAAAATGCTTATTGTATCTAACTATAATGGCTATAAAAGAAAATATGCAGAAGAAAGAAAGACCTCAGAGATCGGTTTTAATTATTGATGATAATGTAAAAGATATAGAACGTGCAAAAAGTGAACTTGAAAGTTTAAACTTAGGTCTTATGATTGATGTAGCGAAAAGTGGTGAAGAAGGCATCTTAATGTTAACGAGAAGTGAAACCAGGTTACCCGATGTAATTTTGCTTGACATCCAAATGCCAAAAATGGGAGCTTTTGAGTTTCTACGTATCATCAGAAGTTACCACAGCTTTCTTAAAATAAAAGTGTACCTGATGAACTCTTTGCCTGACGAATATGACAAAATCCGAGCCAAAAAACTTGGGGTATCGGGTCACCTTTCTAAGCCTATTGATCTCAGTAACGAGGGAGTATCAAAAGACTCCTCGAAAAATAAGCTGAAGAAAGATCTAGGAGTCTGAGGGAAATCCCTAAACACTACTTACAAAATCTTACATGATCTTACATTGTAAAGAGATTTCTACATTATGAGTAATTAAAATTGCTTCTTTGTTATATCTTTGAACCTATGGTTACATCCCCTTCCATACAATACAAAATTGACAATCTTTGCTCTTTTTCGATAAATAAGACAATCTTAGAAGTTACACTTAATCCTGGATTGTATGAAAAGGCGGACATCGAGCAGATCCTAAAAAAGCTAAGTGAATACGCATCCGGAAAGGAATTCCTGATAATGATCAATTGTGTTCAAGGGGCGCGCACGACTATAGAAGGGCTACGACGTTTGGCCGGGCAAAACGCAATGAGTTATGCTCTGGCCAAAGCATATGTCTTGCACACTTTTCATCAGCGCTTTATGGCAAGGCTTTACGTACTTTTGTTTAGGCCGAACAAACCTGTTAGAATTTTTACGGACGAGAAAAAAGCCAGGAAATGGCTGGATGATTTACTGATTATGGAATAAGTGCAATTTTTGTATGTCTAAATACAGATTTTTATTTCCTAAAACTTTCAGCAACACCAAACGAGCCAATCGCAATTCCAACTAACAACAGGAGATGGATTACAGGTCCAGCTTCAAAACCCAGATATAAGACCGCCCAGGCAATAATAAGCAACATCCCTGCTCCGTATAATAAGCTACCCATAATTTATGTATTGGTTATTTGTATATTAAGCGTACTCCGTTTACGCCTTCGCGCTGCCAAAGTGCGTTAAAAAAGGAAGATACATGTTACACAAGTATGATAAAATGTTACATTAGTTACATATTGCTTTCCCGAAGATTATCTGAATTTAGCATTCCTTGGCTAAACTAATTGTATAATTAGCTTCTCTAAAGATTTGAAGCCTAAACTATTCGAATATTAACCTTATCTTTAAGAATCTACCTTCGGAATACTACTGTATGATTTAATACACATTCCTTTCACTCAATCTTCTTCCGAAGGTTTAAAAATCGTTACACCTGATGACTTAGATTATGGGTTTAATGCGGTAACGAAATCACTAACTCAGTACCGATTTACAGCAGTTTGACAATGAATATATCAGTAACCGAAACGGAAAGTCTAAATACCAGTAATATCCCCAAAAATGTGTTTTTGAAGAATAACATATCTAAGCTGGAAAATAACGCGCGTCATAGGTATTAATGCACTATATGCGAAAGGAAATCGGCTGGTGGCTAAACTAACTATTACAGTTCCTAATCGAACTGGATGTAACACTATAATAAACAAAAAACATTTAACCAATTCAGGCCGGAAATCAATTTGAACAGAAGTTTCGCATCAGATTTGCTAAAAATAGAAAGTGAAATTTGACCTGAGGATAACATTAGGCCTATGAATGAATATACCAGGATATGATACTATACATTAAATACATGGTAAGCCTCCGATGCAAAATAACGGTGCAAAAAGAGCTGGAAAAACTGAGTTTAAAATTCAGATTGCTTGATCTTGGTACTGTAGAACTACTGGACGACATAACAATTGAACAGCGCGAACAGTTAAGGATCAGTTTATTAAAATCCGGCCTCGAGCTTTTGGAAAATAAAAAGAACATCCTGATCGAAAAAATTAAAAATGTCATTGTAGACATGATTCACCATAGCGACTCTTTACCGATAACCAACTATTCAGATTTTATTAGCGAAAAGCTGAACCATGACTATACTTACTTATCAAACATTTTTTCGGAAGTGAAAGGCGTTACAATTCAGCAATTTATTATCATGCATAAAATCGAGAAGGTAAAAGAACTACTTTTATACAACGAACTTAATCTAACCGAAATTGCCCATAAATTACATTATAGCAGCGTTGCTCATTTATCCAATCAGTTCAAAAAAGTAACCGGACTATCCCCCTCCTTTTATAAAAATCTTAAGGAGAAACGTAAGATTAATCTCGAAGACATGTGATTTATGTAAGTGTTTACTCACAATGTGTAACGGCTTTAGAATAATGCCAGCTACCTTTGTTCTCAACAAATTAAAATACGAACATGGAAACCAAAGAGACAAACAAACCCAGTCAACCCCAGAAAATCATGAGTCAACGTTTAAAAAGAGTTGAGGCACATAACAAAACCGCACAAAATCTTGAAGAGGCTGCTAAAAATTATTTTACTGCAGCTAAGTATCTTCAGGCAGGAAACGAAGAATTTGCATCGGAACACACTCTTAAAGCCAAAGGGCATATACTCATTGCCGCTGAGTTACAGGAAGAATATATCAAACTTCCGGTAATTGCAGATTGAATTGCTTTACACAATTCATCGGCAGTAATCGAATCTTTTACTTCTCTAAATTCCTTTTTACAAATCTATAAAATCAAAAAATGAATCTTTTTATACATTCCTCAATCCTAAGTGCTATAATTATTAGTTCAGCATTCATCATTTCTTACTTCGATAATATTCTGGAGAGTCTCGCGCAATTAATACGCCGCCATTTTGGATTTTCATTA
>JAEUTM010000145.1 GCA_016788025.1 Bacteroidia bacterium | reverse complement strand
GTTTCAGGATTCAGAATCGGGCGCTGATGAACACTATGAGTGATGAAGATTTTCAGCCGTCCTCTTTTGAGGCGCGTGTACGGCGTTGTCGATTGAGTTTTACCGGCCACGCTGTAAGTACCAAGCTAACATATTATTTGCAGCTTTCTTTTGCCCGTGGTGATATGGATTGGACAGTGACTGATGCCACTTCTCAGAATGTAAGCCCTAATGTTGTGCGTGATGCCATGATTTTTTACAAGCCAGGTAAGAATTTTGTTATCGGTTTCGGTCAGGGAAAACTGCCTGGAAACCGTCAACGCGTGAACTCGTCCGGCGCTTTACAATTTTACGACCGTTCCCTGGTAAACGCCAATTTTACGACCGACCGTGATTTCGGAGTTTTCTTAACTTACAAGTTAAGATCACCGGGCACCGCGGTTACTTTATTAAAAGGCGCAGTATCCTCCGGTGAAGGAAGGAATTCGAATCAAAGCAACTATGGTCTCGCCTACACAGGAAGAATAGAGGTCTTACCACTTGGAGAATTTTCGGAAGGGGGTGATTATTTTGAAGGCGATGTGGCTCACGAGCAAAAACCAAAATTGAGCATAGGCGGAGGATATATGTTTGACGATATGGCAGTGAGAACAGGAGGTCAGCTGGGCAAAGACCTCTACGGCCAGAAATCCTTTAGTCTTTATTTTGCCGACTTAATGTTTAAATATCGTGGTTTTTGTTTTGCCAGCGAGTATATGCGTCGTGACGCCGACAATCCTTATGTGATTGGCACTGACAAAAAAACGCGGTTTATTGCAACCGGAGATGGCATCAACAACCAGGTTAGCTACTGTACGAAAAATATGTGGGAGTTTGCTCTGCGACAAACACTAATATCTCCGCACAGCGATGTGCTGGTGGATTTTAACCAAGCAGAACAATACGGGATTGGCATCACAAAATATCTGAATAAACACAAAGTAAAAGCACAAATGAATTTACTTTACAACAAAGAACGTAATCTCGCACGAGCAACCGATGTTAATTCCTACTATACAGCGGTTTTTCAGTTGGAATTGGGAATTTAACATTAACTTAACACCCTAAAATCATTTAACCGGTAGTTTTGCCGGACAATTAAAGCCTTAGTCTATGTTTGGATTAGATACCACACTCACTATCTTGTTGATCCTGTGCCTGTTGTTAGCGTGTTTTTTTGAATTTATCAACGGGTTTCACGACACGGCTAACGCGGTGGCAACAGTAATATATACTAACTCTCTAAAACCCACGGTAGCAGTAGTTTACAGCGGGATATTAAATTTTGCCGGGGTAATGCTTGGTGGAATTGCGGTGGCTATGGGCATTGTGAATTTGCTTCCGATGGACGCTCTGGTAGACGCGAACCCTTATCATGGCATTGCTATGATTCTTGCTTTGTTGTTAAGCTCCATTATCTGGAACTTCGGTACATGGTATTTTGGGATTCCATCTTCAAGCTCTCATACATTAATAGGATCAATATTGGGTATTGGAATCGGCTTTTATTTCCTGCCGGGTGAACTTGGTACGAGCGCAGTGAACTGGGATAAAGCAAAAGACACCGGCGCCGCTCTTTTATTGTCACCTCTTCTTGGTTTTTCAATGGCCATTATCATTATGTTCATCTTTAAACGCTTAATTAAAAATGAAATAATTTATAAAGAACCAATTCCCGGGAAAAAACCTCCTATCTGGATTCGTATGTTGCTTTGGGCTA